>CAZITS010000049.1:0-13862 GCA_964542185.1 uncultured Pirellulaceae bacterium | reverse complement strand
CTCGAATTTATCAACGACGGTCGTCTCCCCATCGCCATCGCGGTCGATCCAATCATCAAGTGTGCCGTCACCGTCGGTGTCAAGATTCGCAGGCAACTCTTTTTCGACAACGTCTAGTCGCTCGTCACCATCCCAATCCTCTCCCGGATCGAGTACTCCATTGCCATTGGCATCTTCGCCGCGCAACACAGGCACATTACCGAAACTGACGAAACCGGTGGCGATCTCCTTCCAGGTCTGAGCCTCGGAATACCCAAACGCCAGGAATAACAAGAAGCCAAAGACCACCACCAGCTTGAACGTCATCACTGCTTTCAGTGAGCGGTAGATCTTGCCGCCAAACAACAGTGGAACCAGGGCGCCAATAAAGACCAGATACGCCAGGCCCTTCATCAACCACCAATCACCATTCACATGCTCGGGATCTGGAACGACACCTCCCTTGAGCAGTGTGCCCAAGGGCACCGCCGCGTTCGCCGCCAGATACGGAAACACACTCCCGAAATCAAACAGCAGGTAGGCAACCACCCAGAACTTGGGACCAGGCATCAGGCGGAATTTGCCCGTAAAAATCGGCTCACCTGTATACAGCGTGTAACGGCTGATCTCGATGTTGTAGAGCACCTGCCCGAGAATGCTCAGCGTGGCCAGCCACAACAGGCCAGCACCATACACACCGGTAACTTTGGGCCCCAACAGCCACTCGCCGCCGCCGATCGCCGAGCCGCCCATGATCAGCCCCGGACCAAGCAAAGCAAACCAGTTGCGCGAAGTAAACTTGGGAGCCTTGATTAACTCACCAGTGTCCCATCGTGGCATGTCCTTCGAACCGATGTGCGGGGCCTCGAAGCCAGCAGCATTGCCTGTTGATTCTTGAGACATCGGAATTTCCTATCGGTCTTCTGGAGAAGCTCTGACGCGCGGCGGCGCGACACGAAACAGTGTTGATGCGGTGCATATCTTGACCTACCTGACACCCGATTACAATCCAGCGACGGGAAAGCCGTGCTACAATCTTGTCCCGTTTACTCAACTCCCCTGTCTGTCTGCCAACGTTGCCCCGTCATGGTCCGCAACCACGGTAAAGTCGCTGCGAGTTCCCTGAACCTTTCCGGCACTAGCCGGTACTGAAACCTGCCTGGCAGCAAGCCGACCTCCGATGCTCCGAGAATTCACCCTGCAGCTGCTTCTGTCTGGCCACTTGATGTGCATGAATATCGCGGCAGCGGGTCCGTGGCTCTGCATTCTTTGCGAGTGGCAGGAGGCACGCGGCAATCAGGCTGCCGGCAAGGCAGGGCGGCACCTCGCAATGCTGGCATGCACCCTGCTCGTAGTGGGTATCGTGCCTGGTCTGGTACTAGGCTGGATGCTCTGGGATCGCGGACTGTCCGGAGCACTGGCACGCGTTCCATCTCGGTTCACATTCGCACTCTGGGAATTGCTGTTTTCCGCGTTGCTGATGGGTGGGCACGTGGTCTGGTGGCGACGAAACCCAGTACCAACGCGTCGGCTGCGCCGCCTGCGCTGTCTGTTGCCCTTCCTGGCAGGTGGCAATTCGCTGTACCACTTTCCCTTGCTACTGGTCATCCTCGCCCAAGCCAGCCGTGGCCAACTCCAGCAGGTCGGAATTCTCGATCCCCATTTTCGCGAACTCCTGCTGCAAGGCGCCGTCGCATCACGGATCGGACATTTTGTGCTGGCCGCGATCGCCGCCAGTGGCCTGGCGTATGCCTGGTGCGGCCTGCGTTGTCAGCCCACTCCCGGCGCGAGTCAGCTGGTAACCAGCGGTGGTCGTCTGGCGCTGATCGCAACGTTGCTCCAGGTGCCGGTCGGCACCTGGGTTCTGTTCATGTTACCCCACCATTCCTGGGACCGCTTGACGGGTGGTGATCTCGCGGGCAGCCTCTTCCTCTGGATTTCGCTACTTGCCTCGGTCTGGTTGCTCCATACACTGACAGCGTTAGCACTACGCGACACATCACGTAAAGCCGTCCATACCGCAATTTGGGCAATGGCCATTGTCATCCTCCTCATGACCGGTGCGTTAAGACGGCTGAGCCCACCACGAGAACCGATCGTTACCCGCCAGCACCATCTTGAAAGACCATTCACAGAGCCCCTGTGACGCACACTGCGGCTCGTCCAATTCTGCCAGGAGTGAACGCGTGACCAACCAGACAATTCAAATTGGCGACACGGACTCGGGAGCATCCGCGCGGATCCTGCCAGAGCTTGGATTCAACTGCTGTTCATTCGAAGTCCCACATGACGGCCGCATGTTGGAACTTTTGTGGTCAGTGGCCGGGTTTGCAGAGGGCAATCACAGTCCTTCGGGAAGTGGTATCCCGATCCTGTTTCCCTTCCCCGGTCGGATTCCCGGAGCTGTGCTGCACTGGGAAGGCCGGGATTATCAACTCGTTGCCAGCGACGGCCTGGGCAATGCCATTCACGGATTTGTTTTGGATCGTCCCTGGAGAATCGTCGATCAATCCGACCGCCATGTGGTCGGCCAATTCCAGGCGTCCCTGGACGAACCCGATCTATTGAATTGCTGGCCCGCCGACTTTCGTATCACTACCACCTATGCGGTCCACGGGTCTACTCTACAAGGTCGATATCTGCTGGAAAATCCAGACGATCGGCCACTTCCCTGCGGCCTCGGCACGCATCCGTATTTTCGTCTGCCGTTGGGCGGCCCGCAGCGTGCGGACTGCCAAATCCGCGTACCTGTGAGCGCCCAATGGCAACTGGAGAACCTGTTGGCCAGCGGTGAAGTGGTTCCACTGGACAGCGCGACCGACCTGGGAAACGGTGTCGACTTTGGTCAGCTCCAACTGGACAACGTGTTTACTGGTTTAACGTTTCAGGAAAAACAGTGCCGTGCGACCATTCACGATCCGCACAGCGAACGTACACTCCGCCTGACCTTCAACGATTTATTTCAGCAATGCGTCCTCTACAATCCACCGCATCGTGAAGCGATCTGCATTGAACCTTACAGTTGTGTTCCAGGTGCTTTTGAACTAAGCCAGACCGCTGCGCCCACCGGGCTGGTGGTACTTGAGCCGGGTCAATCCGCTGAGGGCACTGTCGACATCGCGTTCGAGTGATTTCCGGAACTGGCTGGAAGTAGCAGCCCCCGAGCCCACGCTGGTCCCACTGTGAATTTGATTTCCACCGTCGAAAAACAGGCCGCTCACCGCCGCTTTGGAACATCAAACCCAAAGCCGGTGGCACGCTATGCCGCACTGCTGCCTGCCGCGCTGCTCGGCTGCTTGCTGCCGGCGGTACTTCGGGCAGAACGCCCCGACCGATTTGTCGCGATGCAGACCGATGGAAAACGTTTTTCCGGAAACACTTTGGGCGACTGGAAGCAGGGTCCGCCCACACTGGACGGGCGCGACGTGTTTAACGCCGAACCTTCGCTTTCGTGGCTGCTGGACCGTCAGGCCTTTCGACAACCTCCGGCCACCAGCTTTATCGAATCGGTTACCGGCGAACGCCTGCCCGGTGCCGTGTTGGGTTACCGCTCCAGTGCCGGACACCAGGAAACGCAGCCGGTGCCGCATTTTCTAGTGCGTGCTTCAGAAAGTACGGCACTCCCGGGAGGCGGCGCTCCGCCGCCGGTGCGCTTCGCCGTCAGCTGGGCACGGCGGATCGTCTGGGACAGTCGACAACCTGAAGAATATCAACCCGGGAGCGTATTTTTTCGCGATGGACGACGGTTACGTTTTCGAGCGGTACGTTGGAGTGACCAGGCTATACGTCTGCTGACGCCCACCGGCACGATGCGTGTCGCCTGGAAAGACCTGCGAGAACTGCACTTTCCCCAACGTGATGTATGGGAAAGTTATCTCGATGAACTTGCCACACTGGCAGTCAGTAGCCAGTCCCAGTTGATCCAATTGGAAACGACTCAGGGGTTGCTGATGACCGGCACCAGGAAGTCTTTCCTGACCCGTCCCGCAACCAATCCACCTTCTGCGCGCTGGCTGGTCGGTCTGCAACCTGCCTGGAGTCTCGATCCAGTCTGGGTTGCCGCGGAAACCGTCTTGGCCTGGCGTCAGTTCCAGGCAGGCCAGGTTCCGCTGCACCGCATCCATCCCTCGCAGACAATCTCACGTCTCTCCCTGGGGGGCGCTGGACCACGCTGGCAAACAAATCGCAACGTGCAGGGAGGCAATTTGCAGAGCGGTGGATTGGATTATGGCTGGGGATTTGGAGTCCACGCGTTTAGCGAGCTCAGTTTTCCCCTGCCACCCATGTGGTGTGTCTTTCGCACCACTGTCGGCCTGGATCAGATCAGTGGTCCGGGCGGTTGTATCCAAGCCCGCATTCGCTTGGGAGAGGCGTCCGCACCCAGCTATGAAACACCTCCGTTGGTCGGCTCTACTGACGTACGTCAGTCAGGAGAAATCACCTGTGACCCTGCCCATCAACACCTCTTTCTGCAAGTCGATCCCCTCATTTCCGGTCGCCCCGCCGGAGCAGATCCTCTCGAAATCCGCGATACCACGAATTGGCTCGAACCCAGACTGCAGCTGGCAACCACTCCACTGGAACTACAATTGCGTCAGCGTTACCCACGTCAAATCAAAGCCTGGCAAGGCTGGAATATCGTCAAAGAAACAGCCAACGGCATACGCTATGAGCAGGTCTGGACGGACGTCGCGTCACCGCCTGGCCGTTTCTTGACAGGCGTTGTCGCCACGGAGCAGCCGTTCACGCTGACGGCAGAGAAAAAACCAACCACGCCGGTACGCTGGCTGGTGGTGGGAGCGAGCCGGCCGGCAACCACCGATAATCCACCCCAACTGGAAATCCATGTGGATGGCCAGCATGTTACCACCACACCGGTCCCCTTGCGTGCAGAGCGGCAACAGACACTGCCCCCCATCGCAGTTCGCCTCCAACCGCTCTCTGGTAAATCGGCCAACAGACGTTTCGAGATTCGACAGCTGCCGTCGACCGACCACGTTCCCGTTATCTGGCATTCGATCAGGCTGGTCGATCAGCTGCCAACCCGCTACGAGTGGCTCGACGAACCTGCTGCAACGGTACCGGCCGACCCGCAGTTACCCTGGACCTCTGAGGACCATTACACCGGAAAGCACGCGGTTCAGGTGACTTCCGCGGAAACCGTCGAGCTGACACTCCCGCATCCCCTGCCGATTCGGCAATTTCCCCAGTGGGGCGAGTACCGCTTTCTCCGGTTTGCCCTGAAGACTTCAGCCCCTGGCCGTGTCTTTCTGGAAATGCGCACGACTGCCGAGGGGACACCGCTGGTGGGATACCTGGCAGGACCCAGCGACCCCATCCCGCCCCCGTTTCGTCAGGTCTGGAAGGAACCGCTGCCAGACCGCTGGCTCGTCATCACGCGCGATCTGTTTCGGGATTTCGGCGCGTGTCATCTTTCCCGCTTGACGCTACGTGTTGCGGAAGGTGGGCCAGTCGCGATCGATCACATTTACCTGTCCAGTCGCACGGCAGACCTCCAACCCGTTACACCCCCAAAATAGGCAACCTTCCCGTTCCGCCCCTATCATGGCCGGAATACGAAATCGGTAAACCACTGCGCGTTGCCACGCCCCTGCCCTCCAACCAGGCCTTGCTGCCGATGCCACTTCGAGAATTCACTGTCATTTCCCTGTGGGCCCTGTGGATCGGCGGGCTGACGTTCTACGCGCTGATCGTCGTACCCATCGGCGGCGAGCTGCTGGGAGAGACACAACAAGGCTTTATTACCCAACAGGTGACCCAATGGCTCAACGGCATCGGCAGCATGGCGTTACTGGCACTCGCCTGGTCCGCCGCGGTGCGTCCCGGACGCGGTCAATGGCTCAACCTGACACTGCTGGCAACGCTGCAAGCAGGATTGCTGATCGTGCATCGCCAACTCGGTCCACTGCTCGATGCTGAGACAATCGAAGTCCTTGATCCGGACCGTTTTTACCAGATACACCGGGTCTACTTGATCTTGACGACGTTTCAATGGCTCTTGGGTTGGCAACATCTGTGGCTGGTGATCAAAGCTCGTGCGGGTTAGATTTGCTGCATCCAAACCAACACGCAGGCATTCCCTCTGCGGTCGACTTCAATCTGGCGATACCGTTATGCAAAATCCACGCGAAATCGGTTCCACCGGCATCCAGGTCTCTCCGGTGGCGCTCGGTTGCTGGCCGATTGCCGGCATGACCAGTCTGGACGTCAATCATGCTGACAGCCTGGCGACGCTACGGACAGCGTTCGAATTGGGAATCAATTTTTACGACACGGCATACTGCTACGGTGCGAACGGTGAGAGCGAAAAATTGATCGCCGAAGCCCTCGGATCGCAGCGCGAGCAAATCGTGATTGCCACCAAGGGCGGACTCCACTGGGAACCGGATGGCAGCCGCATGTTCGACGCCCGCCCCGCCACGCTACGCCGCCAGTGTGAAGAGAGCCTGCAGCGACTCGACACCGACTACGTCGATTTGCTCTATCTGCACGCCCCGGATGGAGCCACACCGCTGGCGGATTCCGCCGGTGCGCTGAGCGAGTTACTGGCGGAGGGCAAGACGCGCGCGGTGGGGGTTTCCAATCTCGATCTGCAGCAACTGCAGACATTTCACGCCGTCTGCCCGGTCTCCGCATTGCAACCCCCTTACAACCTGCTGCAACGTCAGATCGAAACAAACCTGGTACCCTGGTGTCAGAGCGAAGGTATTTCTGTGATTCCCTACTGGCCATTACTCAAAGGTCTGCTGGCGGGCAAACTGCCGCGTGATCATCAGTTTGCGGCCGGGGACGGGCGCGCCAAGTACACCATGTTCCAGGGAGAGGAATGGGAGAGGAACCAGGACTTCGTCGACCGTCTGCGGCAAATCGGTGAGGAGGTGGATAAGACGGTCGCCCAAATTGCTGTGAACTGGGTGCTCAATCAACCCGGCATCACCTCTGCCTTGTGCGGTGCCAAACGCGCCTCCCAGATCACCGAAACTGCCAGCGCCGGCAATTGGACCCTGCCCGCTAGCGCGAGCAAGCAGTTGCAGGAAGCCCTTCGTTTGCGTGGCACCCCGATTACACCGGGCGCAGTGTGACCAGACCCTGGTGTGACAAGCGGCACTGCCGACGACGACCGACTGGTGATGGCAATTAGAAGACCAGGTCGTAACCAATGATAAAGATGCCGGCATCGACCAGCAGGTGCCCCAGCCAGGGGCCATACAGGGATCCCGTCCGCTGGTAGGACCAGGCCCAGAAGAGCCCCCCGACGGCCACCGAGAGCGAGAAAAAACAGGCCCAGAAAGAAAACAGGCCAAAAAAAGTGGCCATCAATACCACGTGATGCGCCATGAAACCCAGGCTGGAAATCGCAATCGCCCAGGGCACTGCGACCCACTCCCGCAGTCGGCCAAACACAAACCACCGCCAGTAGTACTCTTCCAAAAGTGAGTGTCCCAACGCATAAAAAACACCCAGGGCGATGAACAACGCAGGGCTGTCCACGCCCATCTCTTCGACCTTCTGCATAATCTGTTCGAGGGGACGGTCGAACACGCCCCAGGGCGCCAGCAGCAGGTGGTACAACAGCAGCATCGCCGCTACCACCGTGCCGCCAAACACCAGATTTTCCAGCAGCCCACGCCGATTCGGTCGGGACCAGGCTGGCTTTTGTTTCAGCACCCACCACACCCAGACCGCCGGCAACAAAAATTGCAGCAGCTTGCCACCTTGAAACACGCCGCGCTGTAGCAGCGGCCCCGCATCGTCCAGCCAGCGAAAATAGGCCAGCGTAAGGATCGTGGGGTAGACGATCGCGGCAACGACTATCCACCGTGTAGCATTTTGCTTGTCCTGCATGTCTGCCTCTACCGACAGTCAACCGCTCGCTGGAACCGTACCCGTGAACTGGCGAGCGCAACGTGGCAGGCCACGCTCGTCCAAAACGCTTAGCGGGATTTCCAATCCACTCCGGCCAGGCTCGCCAGCGCCAACTCGAGCGCATGCGTCCCGTCACGACCATGTCCCTGGGACTGCAAGGCCAGGTACAGCTGATGGGAGAGTGCCAGGCCCGGCAGGCACAAGCCCATGCCTTTGGCTTCGTCCAGCGCAATCCCCATATCTTTGATAAAGTGCTCGACAAAGAATCCAGGATCGAAATTATTCTCGATGATCCGGGGCCCGAGATTGGACAACGACCAGCTGCCGGCGGCACCTGTGGCGACGGACTGCATCACCGTCGGCAAATCAAGTCCTGCTTTGTACCCGTACAACAGCGCCTCGCAGACTCCGATCATGTTGGACGCAATCAGCGTTTGATTGACCATCTTGGTATGCTGCCCAGCGCCCGGACCACCTTGATGGACGATCGTCTTGCCCATCGCATCCCAACAGGGTTGCAGGGCATCAACGACTTCCTGCTCGCCACCGATCATGATCGACAGGCGGGCTTCACGGGCCCCCACGTCCCCCCCGGATACCGGCGCATCAACACTGCCCACGCCAATCGCTTTGGCCGCTTCGTAAATCTCGATCGCCAAAGAAGGTTCACTGGTCGTCATATCGACCAACACATTGCCGCTCTGACACCCGCCCAGCGCGCCGTCCTCACCCAGTAGCACGCTACGGACGTCGGAGGGAAATCCTACGATCGAAAAAATCACATCGCTGTTGTCCGCAACACCGCGCGGCGAATCTGCCCAGGCTGCGCCTTTCTCCAGTAACCCGGCGGCCTTCTCTTTACTGCGGTTGTAGACCGTGGCCGTGAATCCCTTGTCGATCAGGTGGCCGCACATGCTCGCCCCCATGACTCCAGTGCCAATCCAGCCGATGCGGGTTTCTCCGGGTTGTATCTTGATCTCTGCCATGTTGTCGGTCCTTCAGCGTGAAGCCAATCAGCTCGACAATCCAGGATCGAACTGACGAGCAAGAAAACAAATTAAGGAGCATGGATGCATGCTGTTGCGAGACGATTTATAGCAGAGCACCAGGTTCGATGCTATTCACCAACGCCATTCAGGACGTCTCAAGATTTCCGAGAACACTACCGCGCGGCGAACCTGCGTGGAACTGCGGAGCGCTCGCTTCAGTTCGCGGTGCAGCCCGCCGCCCTCTGCGGAAATCGTTGTACCTGGGGAAGCATACGCATCGTCTAACTCGCCAACCTGATGATCAAACACGGCGTGCACATGCTGGTCGACCTGAGCGTTCGCACGACTGACCTCCTCGCCCAGGTGCTCCGCATGGTCCGCCAAACCACTGGTATCAATGTGGTGCTCGAGATGGGTGTCTGCTATCGACCGATCGGGCTCAACAAGTTCAGCATCCAGCACTTCTGGTTCGCCTTGCACCGGAGGTGCCACGACCGGCGATGGTTTACCGACGCGGCGTTCGGCTGCTTGGCGCAAAAACTCTTCAATAGGCGAGGACATGTGATGCGAACACTCCCATCTCACACGTGACAAGCTCTTCACCGGCGTGCGACTAGCGCCGCGCCAGGCAACCATCTCCGACTCAAGCACTCGATTCGGAGGACTCTGGGGGAACTGAAATCGCCTCCCGCATCGCGGTGTCGGCCTGAATATTCTGCAGTCGGTAGTACTCCATCACTCCCATGCGACCGTTGTTGAATGCCTCAGCCATCGCTTTGGGCACCTCTGCCTGAGCCTCCGCCACCTTGGCGCGACTCTCTTCAATCGAGGCCATTTTCTCCTGCTCGATGGCTACCGCATTGGCCCGCTTTCCTTCCGCCTGCGCCCGTGCCACCCGTGTGTCGGCTTCCGCCTGGTCGGCTCGCAACCGGGCACCGATATTCTGCCCAACGTCAATATCCGCAATATCAATCGACACAATCTGAAATGCCGTTTGCGAATCGAGTCGCCTGGACAGCACTGTCTTGGAGATCATATCTGGATTCTCCAACACTTCCGCGTGCGACTCTGCAGAGCCGATGGCGCTGACAATCCCTTCGCCCACACGGGCAATAATGGTCTCTTCCGTAGCACCACCGATGAGTTGCTCCAGGTTAGCACGCACCGTCACACGAGTTCTGACTTTGAGCTGAATACCGTTCTTGGCTACCGCATCGAGCGCCTTCTTGCCGGAGTCGCGCGCGGGACAGTCAATTACTTTCGGATAGACGCTGGTCTGAACTGCCTCCAGGATGTTACGTCCGGCAAGGTCGATGGCAGTCGCCAACTGCCAATCCAATGAAATCGTCTTCGCTTTATGCGCGGCAACCATGGCATGAATCACAAGTGGTACGTTGCCACCGGCCAGATAATGTGCCTGCAGACTCTGGGACGTGACACCTGCATCCTCACCCACCCCTGCTTGCCCCGCGGTGATCTTTGCCGCCACGATCGTCTTGGCACTCACCTTGCGCAGCGTCATTTGGATCAGGTCTCTGATCCCGATGTTGGCACCGGCGAGTTTTGACCTGATCCACAAATTGAAATAGAACGAAAACACGCCCAGCACTGCCAGGCCCAGGAGCAATGCTAAGCCCAAGAAGACGCTTAACAAACTACCACTTGACTGAAGAAGAAGTTGCATCGCTTCCTGCCTTTTGTACTGAAGAATCGCACAGCCCCGCTGCGTACAGCTTCGGCTACACAGCTTGGACTATACCGTCACCAGTAACCGACGAGTTCGGCTGGTCCGGCCAGTTCTCAAAACCGCCCACATTGTGACACAAAGGAAATGGTAATGCCATGTGGCCAGGCAAAATCCAGCTGCCTTACAGATCTGCGGAAGTCACCCAACCACGCCACGAAAAACTCGACTGCGTCCCCCACCTCTGCCGGTTTGGGTAGCTCGGCTTGGAGACCGCCCAGGCTTGGCGCTCCGCAGTTACTTCAGACAGGTGGATCGCCGAACGGGTCGGTCACAATTTCGTCTACGGGCCGGGCCAGCGGATCCCCTTCCTCCTCCTGCTTTTCAGAAGGAGGTGGTGACGGCTGATCGGAGACGATGAGTCGGTTCATGCGCACCGCGATCACACGAATCGACTCTCCGGCATCGATCGGCTTGCCCTCACTCAACGCAGCGTAACGCTTTCCCTCGATCAAGACCTCTCCATTGGGCCATAAATCGCTGTGGGCGGTACCATACTCTCCCAGCAACTCCGGCATCTGGCTGGCGGGCAACGTCTCTTCCATGGAGGGCAGATCACCACCGAGCATCTTTTTACCCAGCGGTGTTTTCGGCCAGAGATGAAATGCATAACCGACCGTCAAAGGAGTCAGAATAAACACCAGCACCAGCACCACGAATCCCATCTGCATGGAGACGGAAAACGCCAGCACCAAACTGGCCACAATGGCTACGGCGGCCAGCACACCAAGGATACCACCAGATGGGATGAAGATCTCCAGTACGATGATCAACATGCCAACCAGCAACAGCAAGATTGGCCACAACATTGCTTCCATCACGCCACCCGCCTGCTTCCCTGTGACTGAAATACTGGACCTCGACATCGCCACTCTAAAATCGCTACGCTCGTCAGATTTCTCTCAACCTCCAGCCCCGGCTGAATCCACAACTCGAGCACGAAAGGCATTTCACTTTCAGTAAAATCCGATTCATGATTCAGCCAGGGACTTGTTTCCTGGGCCACCCTTTTCGTCAACTTCAACCAGGACCCGATTTCCCTGGACATCGACCACGGTAATCGGTTGGCTAGTGGAAACAGCACCCGAGTCGCTGGTAACCTGCACCAGGTGGTCACCAAACCGCGCTTTCCCTGAAGGCATGAGCGGAGTGGTTGTGTAACCCTGCTGCCCGATCAAGAACTCCCAATCGACGAGGGCTTCACGCGCGCTCTGCAACTCCACCTCTTCATAGGACTGCGATTCCAGAGCCAGGTGCTTCAGCCAAGGCAGCTGGCGCAAATTGCGAAATAACAAGAATACGGCAACCAGAGCGCCACTCAAACCGAACAACACCATAAAGAGCGAGCCGGTGAGTTGCTCGACCTGATAGGGGTTGCGCGGGATCACAAATGTCTGGCTCGCCAACAGCAATGAGCCGATGACCATCAAGCCTCCACCAATGCCGAAAATCCCAAATCCTGGAATGACGAGCACCTCCAATGCCACGCACAGTAAACCTCCGCCAAACAACAGGACTTCCAGCCAACCTGCGTTACCATTCAAAAACTGCGCCCAAAAGAACAGCAAGAAACAGCACCCCGACAGAAACCCCGCGACTCCCAGTCCCGGCGCCGAAGCCTCGGAAAGAATCGCAAAGAATGCGATGAAAAGCATCGTCCGGGCAAACCAGGGAGAACTGCTCAGCCGCTCTAACTGCTCGGTAATCCACGGCGGGTCCACCTGCTGCAGTGGCTCTTCGAGCTCGTAGCGCTGGTAAACTTCCTCAAGATCAACCACCACGTGACGGGCCAGGCCCAAGTCGACGGCCTGCGTATCACTAATGCCTTTGCGCAGCATCAGACCCTCCCCCTGTTTCCAACCGTCATTCTCACCAACTTCGCCCAATTCCTCTGCGCAAAAGTACCTGCGCTCACCAGTCTCCGGCCTGCTGTAGTAGCTCACTTTCAGTCGATGATCGACTAATCCTGCAAACAGCGACCAGTCACGTGATTTTTGTTGCGCCAATTGCTTGATAACCGGACGTAATTCGTCGAGGGAAGTCATCGAGACATGCGGGTCTCCGGGGCCACCCAGCAGGGCATCTTCCTGGAGCACCAGATCGTCACAAGCGAGCGCCACCAATGCGGCCAGGCTACGTGCCTGCTTTTCTACATACGCCACGGTTCGCACCCGGCCAGAATCCAAAGCTGCAATTTCCTGCGCCAGCCTGAGAGTCGCGGTCTCATCTCCGCCAGCACTACGAATACGAAAACAAACGAGGTTGTTCTCTTCTCCCTTGAGATGATCGCGCATGCCACGTAACAGTCGCGTGACTAACTCGTTTTCGATGCGTCCCTCGACATCCAGCAGGATTCCTCGCCAACTTCCGCCCAGCGACGGGTCCTGAATCAGTGACCCCGGGGACAGATGAAGCGCCGCAGCCAGCTCTTTCGGGTCACGAACAAGATGACTGACAAAACCAAACCGCAAACGCAACTCCCGCCCCGGGAACCTGCCCATTTCTCCCGGTTCGATGATTCTTTGTTCCGAGGCCGCCTGCGGCCGCAACGTCTCCAGCTCGCCTCCAAGCGCGTATCGCGTACCACCTTCAATCATTTCCAGACGATAAACCGTAAGCGCCGAATCGAGCATGCCCAGAGCCACCGCAGCGGGAATCGTGCCGCGCCGTGCGGCAATCTCGAGATAAGCCGCGCGATGCGTCTGCATCACCACCTGCCCCGTCTTGCCGGCGTCACCCAGCTCAGCTTCGGCCTTCATGATGATCTGTTCGCACGCCATCGCCGCCAATACGGCATGGCCTGTGACCACATCCGGCAGATACGCCACGGTTTGCACGCGACCTACAGACGGACTCGTGAGGTACGTCGCCAGGTCAAAGGCAGACCCAAACTCGCCCGCCTCACCCGCAGTAGTACCCGATTGAAATTCAAGTACCAGAATTGGACGTTGTGCGGCTTCCGCTTTCTTGCTCAACCAGCGATCCACCGCCCTCCGCACGCGTCGTGTCTCGGCATCCGCAATCGGCACCTGTATCACAACACGAAAGCCAGCGCGCCAATTGTCTTCTGCCCCGTCGTCATCCTCGGCACGGACCGCGGTGGCACCTCGTGCTAGCACACACACCAACAACAGTGATAAGACGTTGCGGTAGACCGTCTGAGATGATGCGCGTGGTTGCATTAGAGGCATGCGGGTACCCAGCTATCAATGGTTTTCCTCGGTTTTGACTCCTGCCCATTGTATTTCTCCGAAGCGCCTGCC
>CAZITS010000048.1:0-13926 GCA_964542185.1 uncultured Pirellulaceae bacterium | reverse complement strand
GTTTTCTCTCGGGATTTCACCAGAGTGGTGATTTGCGTGGAAAGTGTTTTGCGCCGTTGTGTAATAGTTTCTGTCGGCACCTCCAGGAAAGGCTCGTCGACGTTATTGAAGAAAGCGAAAAAACTCCAGTACGATTCTTGTGTAAGCGGATCGTATTTGTGGTCATGGCATTGCGCACAGGAGAAGCTCATTCCTAGAAATACCGTAGCTGTGGTGTGTACGCGATCGACAATTGCTTCCCAGCGGAATTGTTCCCAGTCGTGGCCGCCTTCTTCGTTGAGATATGTGTGACGATGGAACCCTGTGGCAATCCTTTGTTCAAGGGTTGCCGCTGGCAGCATATCGCCCGCCAGCTGCTCGATCGTGAATTGATCGAATGGCAGGCCGCTGTTGAATGCGTTAATGAGCCAGTCACGATAAGGCCATGCCGAACGTGGGCGATCTACTTCATAGCCGTTTGAATCCGCGTAGCGGACCGCATCGAGCCACCACAAGGCCCAACGTTCGCCAAAGTGTGGAGACGACAGCAAGTGGTCGGTATGACGTTCAAACGCATCCGGCGAAGTATCTATTAGTCGTTGGTTGAGCTCGTCGAGAGTGGGGGGGAGACCCGTGAGGTCGAGACTGAGGCGACGGATCAGGGTCGCACGCTCGGCTGCGATAGAGGGTTCGTGTTTTTGCCTGTCCAGTTGTTTGAGTACAAATCGGTCTGCAGCATTGTGCGCCCACGCGGGGTCTCTGACGGCAGGAAGTGACGGGGCAGCGGGGAGGCGGAATGCCCAGTGCTCTGCACCACGGCAAGGTGGTGCGAATGATAAGGACAATGATAAGGACAATACTGTCCAGCACCACGTCAGGTGAATGAACCA
Organism: uncultured Pirellulaceae bacterium; assembly: GCA_964542185.1. GTDB lineage: Bacteria > Planctomycetota > Planctomycetia > Pirellulales > Pirellulaceae > UBA9264. The sequence continues at coordinate 13,057 of CAZITS010000048.1, read as the reverse complement.
GCAGGTGGAACGAGATGGAGCAGTAATTGTCATGCGAGTAGTTTCGTGATTACCGTGCCGTCGACATCTGTCAACCGGAAGGGTCGACCTTGATGTCGAAAGGTCAGTCGGGTGTGGTCAATGCCGAGAAGGCGCAGCAGTGTTGCTTGCAGATCGTGTACGTGTACAGGATCCTCTGATACGTGGTATCCCAGGTCATCGGTTTTACCGATTGTTTGGCCGCCGCGAATGCCGCCGCCAGCCAGCCAGCTGGTAAATGCGTTTGGGTGATGGTCGCGGCCCCGATCTCGTCCCAGGGCCGGGTTGCGTTCTGCCATTGGGGTCCTGCCGAACTCGCCGCTCCACAAGACGATCGTATCTTCCAGCAGGCCACGTTGTTTGAGATCCTGGACCAGAGCAGTTGCTGGCTGATCTGTCACGGCGCAGGCGTTGCGGTGGCCACCAACTACATTTGAGTGATGGTCCCAGCCTTGATGGAAAAGGCAAACAAAGCGAACTCCACGCTCAACCAGCCGTCGCGCTAAGAGGCAATTTCTTCCAAAAGAAGGTTTCTGGGGGTCGATGCCATACATGTCCAGTGTGTCTTGGGACTCGCTGGCGATATCGACGAGTTCGGGTGCGCTGGCTTGCAGGCGAAATGCCATTTCGTATGCTTCGATCCGCGTCGTGATTTCGGGATCACCTACCTTTGCCAACCGGTCGCGGTTCAATTGATTAATTAAGTGGAGAGAATCACGTTGCAGTTTACGGTCATAACCCGGTGGATTTTGGGTGTAGAGGACAGGCGTTCCACGCGAATGGAACGGGACACCCTGGTAAGATGAGGGCAGGAACCCGTGTCCAAAGCATGCTGCGCCACCACTAAGGCTTCCGGCCGAATTCATGACAACAAAGGCCGGCAAGGAAGTTGCTTCACTACCAAGACCGTATGTGATCCACGACCCCATACTGGGACGTCCGAGTTGCAGGTGGCCAGTGCTCAGAAAAATCTGGGCGGGTGCGTGATTGAATGCATTGGTGTTCATGGATCGCACCACGGCGATGTCGTCCACAATCTTTCCCAGGTGAGGTAGTAATTCTGAGAGTCGAGTACCGCATTGGCCATGGCTATTGAATTTCACTGGTGACGCCATCAAAGCGGCATCGGATTCAATAAAGGGAAGGTCTTGACCTTTCAAGATTGTTGCTGGAACCGGCTTTCCATCATGTTTGTGGAGTGTCGGCTTTTCGTCGAACAGCTCAAGCTGACTGGGGCCGCCGGCCATAAACAGGAAAATGACACGTTTCGCTTGGGGGGCAAAGTGTAGTGAAGGTAGTGTTCCAGTGTGTCGCGCAGCGACGGTATCTGGACGCACGGTCTTAGCGCCAAGTAGTGAAGCCAGTGCGAAGCTGGCAATTCCGAATTGGCAGTCCCGAAAAAAGAAGCGACGAGGAATTTTGAGTTCGGTTGAATCGTGCATGGCGGAACCAGTGTTGCACAGTCGCGACGTTGAGACGTAATACGGGTCGCGGCTGCGCTCCAGATGTTCAGTAGTTTGGGGTCAGGGACCGTGCTGTCGAGAATCTCTGAACAGGTTGCCGGATGGGTTAGACGATGAGAAGACAATGCGGTGCAGCCGTGATTGTAGCCGACTAGCAGACGGTTTACCGAATCACTCAAAGGCTTGTTCCGCACAGGGGGCCCGCATTTGCTTTCAGAGCGCCTGGCGGTAACCACATAAACACAGGTTGTGGGAATTATCTGAGCTCGTGGAACAGAGTGAGCCACGCTGCAGTCGAGCAGATCGGTTTCTGCAGCTGGGAGCTACTAGCTGGATCGCGGCCGTGCTTTCTTAGACCAGCCGTACCAGTTGCTTGCCGAGGTTCTCGCCCCGGAACAGGCCGATGAACGCGTTGGGTGCATTTTCAAGGCCATCGACGATGGTTTCGCGATACTGGACTTTGCCTTCTCGCATCCATTGGTCGATCTGTTCCAGTGCGTGTCGGTACCTGTCGACAAAGTCGAAAACGAGAAAACCCTGAACGCGGGCCCGTTTGACGATCAAGTGCCATAACAACCTTGGGCCTTGGGGAGGAGTGTCGGCGTTGTACTGGTCGATTTGGCCACAGATGACGACCCGCGCAGATTGGTTGATTTGCGTAAAAGCCGCGTCGGAAAGAGGTCCTCCTACGTTGTCGAAAAATACATCGATTCCAGTGGGACAGCATTTGTGCAGTTCTGCCGCCAAATCTGAACTTTGTTGATAGTTGAAGGCAGCATCAAATCCGAGATCGTCCAGCAAATGTGCGACTTTGGCCTCAGAGCCGGCCGCTCCTGCTACACGACAGCCGTGGAGTTTTGCGATTTGCCCGACCAGCGAACCGACGGCACCGGCAGCTGCGGTCACAAAGACAGTTTCTCCTGGTTGTGGCTTGCCTATTTCCAATAGACCGAAATAGGCAGTCAAGCCTGGCATGCCGCGGACACCAAGCGCAGTAGAAAGAGGTGCTTCCGAGGGTGGCAACCGGTAGCACTCTTTGCCGTCAGATACCGCGTATGACTGCCAGCCCCAACTGCCGACAACCAGGTCGTCAGGGCGGTAGCGAGCATGTTGTGACTTGATGACTTTACCCACCGTACCGCCAACCATGACTTCCCCGATTGAGACGGGATCGGCATAGGATTTTACATCACGCATCCTGCCTCGCATGTAAGGATCAACAGAGAGGTAGTGCGTTTGGACTAGAAATTGGCCCGGTTGTGGATCTTCTACTGCCGACTCAACGATCTTGAAATTGGATTCTTGTGGCATTCCCTCGGGACGGGACGCCAGCAGAACTTGCTGATTGCGCATCTTCGTTCTCGCAGACCGAGTCATCTGGAAAGAGAGCCTGACAAAGCGACGAACCTACTCGAAGATGGAGTCGGCTGCGACCCCGGGACGGGCAAGGCGTTGGAGCGACGTGAATCAGCGAGAGACAAGGGTGCCTGGAAGGCACCATTCAGAACCTATAGCGAATAACGTGTCCCCTGCTCTGCTACGTACATTCCGGCGGCACGAATTGCTTTCGCCGCCGATGAGTCCGGTGCGAGTGCGGGATTGGTGTGGTTCAAGTGAATAAAGTGAACCTTGGATCGTTGGGTATCTGCCAAAGAAACGAATCGTTGGATGCTCTCGATGATGAACGGATGGGGAACTTCTCTGATATCGCGATTGGGCAATTCCTGGCCGTCAAAAAACGTTCCATCCAGGTAGGCGCGGTCTGCAGCGACAATAAGTTGTTCTACCCGACGGTCCCAACGTTCCCACTTGTCGATATCTGGGATGAAAACGACAGATCGTTCGGGTCCGTCGATCGAGAATCCGACGGTCTCTGAAAATTCGTCTCGGTGGGGAACCAGTAGTGGAGTCAGTCGAATGCGTTTTCCCAGGCGGATTGCCTGGCCGGCTTGCAGGGGCTTTATTTGGATGTTGTTGAGTTTGACAAGTAAGCTCCAGGGACCTTGGGACTTCAGGAATGCTGCCATACGAGGCATTGCGTAGACCGCGATATTGCGGGTTCCCATGACTTCACGGCCGAGGTGCAGCAGGCCGGTGTAATGTCCGACGTGCGCGTGAGTCAGAAAGATGCCATTGAGTAAGGGTTGGTTGGCGGAAGCGGGAGCTGCAGTGTCGAGTAGTTGCAGTTGATCTGGAAAGTGCGGAGTGCAATCGATTAACCAACGCTGGCGTGATACCGGGTCGACGATAGCCAGTGACGTAACCATGCGTCTTCTGGTGATCGCCCGAATGGCCGGCTGGCAGCACGACCGGCGACAGCCGGCCTGGGGGAAGCCACCATCCTGGGCGATCCCGAGCACTACCACAAAGGGTTGCGAGGTCGGTGTCGTCTGAGCCACCACCAGGCTGCTTGTCGTAAAGAGGAGACAGGTTAGCACAAAGGTGTGCCACGGTGTCTGCATCGAGTCGGTATACGGCATAAGGCTACTTACCTGGATGACGTTGGTTGTGATGAGTCCAGCAGGGTTCAGTTTAACTGGGTTTGACTACCAACAAGAGAGCCTTTGTACTGGGAATCCCAATCGTCAGAGGTTACCGGGTGCCAAAAAAAACGTCTGGCAAAACTCTTTTGATTTTTGACGAAGATGACTATGGTGAAAACAGTCGATAGCAGTTGCGGGCGTTTGCTGGTTATTCCTTCTGGCTTGTTGCTTGAACGCTGGGATTGGCCCAGTGCTGGGAACTGGTCCAGTGCCAGGAATTGGGCAACGCTACGAAATATTTTCGTTGTGCTAGCGGAACAACTGGTTGCCAGGCGAGTTAACAATCTTGCTTTTCCCTTGGTATAAGAGATCCAATCGACTGTGGATCTTGTTTTTCGGACAACTTGAGTTCTAGAAGGTTCAACATGGACCGGAATGGAGGTCAACACATGCGTTTCTTCAAGGCACGTGACCTGAGGCGACGGGAGTCCGATCGGAACCGCGATGTTGGGATGGAACGTTTGGAGCCTCGGATCGTATTGGACGCTGCGAGTAGTCTCGGTTCGGTATTTGGCAGTCCCTGGCAGAACCCACTGGACCCTCTCGATGCGAACAATGATGGGGTGCTCGCTCCCAATGATGTGATCGAAGTTTTGAGTTTGACCAACCGCAGGGGCGCAGGAAAGCTCGCCGACTGGTCGGCTCCGCCGACGCTGCATCGTTATGCACACGATGTGGCCACCGTGTTCGCGGATTCTAATGGTGACGGATTTCTATCGGCGGTCGATACGTTGCAAATCGTCAATCGTCTTAATAAGGCGGACGCAGCGCGCGATTTGGAGGCAGTGGAGAGGAGGGATGACTACCCAGATTTTGTTGATGCCGCGATTCGGTCGCTTGATTTGCGGGACGGCTATGGTCACGTGCGGACCGCACTTGAGTTCGAGGGGGATGTTGACTTCGTACAGCTGACACCGAAATACGATCGACTTGCGATCACTGGATTTGTGGACAACGTCGCGGGGGGCCTTTCGATTCAGATCCTGGATGGTGATCTGGAAGTGATTGAAAGCAGTGCGGACCTGATGTCGCGAGAAGGAGTGCTGGACCCCGTGTGGTCTGCGGACACCGCTGAAATTACCTTGCCGGTGGAGGCTGGTTCTCCGTACTACCTGCGTATCCAGGGCGAGGATCCTGTTTCGCTGGGCAACTATGCAGTGAGTGTTGTCAATTTCGATGCCGGTTGGTGGGTTCCCATGGCAGACTCTGGCGCGGAGCAGGATATCCACGTGGATACTCCCGGTAACGACGCAACGAGCCTGCGGCTGAAGTCAGGCGTCGCTTCTGTAAGTAGTTTCCTGGATCGGGCAGACGATATTGATGTGTTCCGAATCGACGTGCCGGCGGGGGCCTTGGAGGTCACGGCGCACAGACTGAGGATCATAGAGTCAGCCTCAGAGTCCATGACCGTGAAGCTCTATACAGAAGATGGAAGTTTACTCACAACAGCGTCGTCTCAACATGCAGACGCGTTGACGCAGGCTTTGTCCTCCGGAACTTACTTTGTCTCAATTTCACGCGAAGGTGCAGCGGACGTATCGACCGCTGAAGGTGAATCAGCTGGCCAGGCCTGGTACTATCGGCTCGACATACGTCACCAACGTCTGCGTTGCGGTCCGCAGTTGGACTCCGAATTGGGGAGCGATCTCCACTCAGACGATCCAGACAACGCTGCGACACAAGTGGAGTTTGATGATCGCGGAGTTCTCTGCCTCAGCAGTTTTCTGGACGACGCAGAAGATGTAGACGCCTTTCGTTTTACGGCGCAATCCAACCAGCTACATGTCGGCGCCGGTTCAGCTGGCGCGCCGCATGACGTCAGGGTACGAGTTCTGGATGAGTTGGGTGTCGTGCTGGATCCCTTGATGCGACCTGGATTGCGCGATGCTCCAGGTGGCCGCTCCTACTCTCTGCAAGAAGGGGCGACCTATTACCTCGTAGTGGAAAGTGTCCAGGCCCAAGCTCACCAATACGTGTTGCGTGCGAAGTCCCTTCCGCATCGTGAGGAAATCAAACACAGGATTCCGCAGGGCTCAACTGGAAGTCCGCCGTTGGCGTGTCCACCTCAGCCCCCTGCACTCCAGGGGGACGGTGCGGAAGTTGATGAGGCAGGACCTGGCGGAACTCCGTTGGAGTTTGATGATCGCGGCCGCGCATGTGTTCGTAGTGCGCTTGGCCGGGGAGCTGATCAGGATGTGTACCAGTTCACTGCGGCCGAAATGAACCTTTCTGTTGCTGTCTATGGTCGAGGTGTCAAGATCCAGGCATACGATGTCCAAGGGAACGAATTGACAAACCTTGTCGATCGGACTTCCCGACCGGGTGCGATGCGTCTGGAAACCGATTTGGTGGTGGGGCAACTCTATTTTCTAGTCGTTTCATCACCTGGCGACTTGCCACAACGCTACTCACTTGATGCGCACCAGTATTACGTGGGGATCGATCCAGTTTTCGGGATCGATCCGGTGTGATCGTTCGTGCCAGCAAGGTCTGGTGAGATCCACTGATCCGCGTGCTGCGTTCTTTAGTTGTTTGCAGGGAGCGAAGTGACTGGCCTGCTTTTCTCACGATGACTAAGATAGTGGTGAATCTGCTACTTGAAGAAGCAATTGTGTGCTGTGGATGCGGCGGTTTGTCCTGTGATTGGAGTGTTGCGTCATGCGGGGGCGGCCACACAGACATGTATCCAGCGGACTTGTGACGGTTGCTATGGTGCTACTCTGTCTGCAGTTGGTCACTGCTGCTGAACCAGCAAGCCGCCAGGTACAGTTTTTCGAGACACAGATTCGACCGCTGTTTGAAAAATACTGTGTCGCGTGCCACAGTGCAGAACGAGCGAATGGCAAGCTGCGCGTTGATTCGCGCGCTGCACTGCTGATTGGAGGCTCGCGTGGCGCGGCGTTGGTGCCGGGGCGGCCTCAGAATAGCCTGGTGGTAGACGTATTTCGGCGGCGAGGCAATGTGTGTCGCTCTTTTGAGGCGGTGATTCGAACAAGGCAGATTGACGCGTTAACCGACTGGATTGAGTCCGGAGCGCCCTGGCCACAGCAGGAAAAACAGCACACACGCCAGGGACTGTCGGCTGATCAGGAATCGAAGTTCTGGTCATTTGCACCAATTCGCGCTCCGATCTGGCGGGACGCGACGCTCGCGCCGTGGTGCCAGCAACCCGTAGACCGGTTCATTCTGGGCCGACTGGACGGGGTGGGATTGTCGGCAGCGCCGCGGTCTGGAAAACGGACATTGATCCGTCGCGCGAGTTTCGATTTGAATGGGTTGCCGCCTTCCCCTGACGTCGTAAGTCAATTTCTTCAGGATGAGTCGCCAGATGCCTTTGCCAGAATCGTAGATCGTTACCTGGCGTCACCAAGGTATGGGGAACGCTGGGGCCGGCACTGGCTGGATGTTGTGCGTTACGCGGATGCCCGCGATTTGATTCAGTTGCCAGCTGGCAGTGATTTTCGTGAAATCTGGAGGTACCGCGATTGGGTTGTGCGCGCCTTCAATACAGATATGTCATATCGAGACTTCATCCAGTATCAAATTGCCGGAGACTTGTTGCGGGTACCTGACTCAGAATCGTCTGACAAAGATAGACTGATCGCAACGGGCATGTTGGCGTTGGCAGATTTTGTTCCAGGCGATGTAGATAAAGATTTGATGGTTGCCGACTATGTCGATGACATGATTAATGTTGTAGGCCAGGGCATCATTGGTTTGACGTTAGCTTGTGCCCGATGCCATGAACATAAGTTCGATCCGATTTCGACTGAGGATTATTATGCGCTGGCGGGAATCTTTTTCAGTACGTCCCTGGTAGATGATATTCCCGGTAACCCGGGGAATACACCTTTGGTGCGAACGGAGTTATTGACTCGTACCGAACGCCAGCGAATCGATGAGCAGATTGCCAGACGGCGGCAACCGTTACGAGAGATTGAAGAGCAAATTGCTGAAATTCGTTCCCGGTTTTCTACTTTTGAGGTGCTGACCATTACCTGGGGAGAGTCAGGTGTCACATTACATCGCAATGGCCGGTTGGCGGGCACGAATGCTGGGATCAAGTCCATTTCTCGCGACCCAAACATCAACAACCTGATGATCGGTGAAGCCGGTTCTGGAAAGAGCGTCAAATTTCGTGGCTGGCTTGCCGAGTTGCAAGTGTACGATCGCCAATTGAGTGAACAAGAACGATTGGCGATTGAGTCTTCGCTTATGGCAGAATGGTTTTCGCACTCGGCGTCAGCGGTCGCTAAGACGACTTCTGGCAATGAAAGCCTCTGGTTGCATTTTCGTGCCGATGATCCAGAGATTACCAGAGCTGCGGATGGCAGCATCGAAGCGTGGCCAGACCGGTCTGGCCGCGAAAAGACTGCCCGCGTTATGCCGGGGGTTCCCGGGCCACGTCAAGTCAGTATGACCATCAACCGTCGCCCAAGAAAAGTTCTAGAATTTCGCGGTCAGGAATCTATGTCCGCTCCGCAGCCCTCCCCACTGGCAGGTAGTCTGTTTCTGGTATACGGGAGATCTGGTACCGCGCAGGGAGGTGAGCGAATTATCGGCTGGGAAGATTCCCGCGTCGGTTCTCATGGCCTTGGTTTGCAGCCAGAAGGCGAGAGCGCAGTGCGGGCGATCTTGAGGAATCGCGGAAAATCTGGCGATGTGTTGAGTAACCAGGCATTTCCCATTGCAGAACAGCGACTTGACGTGGAGGCCGTAGCCAGACGCAAAGAGCTGACGGAGCGCCTTCGGCAGTTAGAGGAGCGCCGTAAAGCAGCAAGTGACGCATTCGAGAAGCTTGCCAAGCTGGAAATTCCGCAAGCGATTTCGGTCAGGGATGGGGGACCTTTTGGTACTCGTTATGCGGGATTTCAAGATTCCCCCGTGTTTCGCCGTGGCGATCACAAGGATCTGGGGCCACGTGTGCGCCGTCGATTCCCGAAAGCTGTGCGAGTCAGCAATCCTCCGCAGATCACGAGCGGGAGCGGCAGACTTGAATTATCGAAATGGTTGACAAGGGACGACCATCCACTTACAGCGCGTGTGATTGTAAACCGCTTGTGGCAGCACCATTTCGGTGAGGGCATCGTACGTACGGCAAATAATTTTGGTAGCCTTGGCGAACGCCCCACGCACCCGCTTTTGTTGGATCACCTCGCTGCCGATTTAATACGTGCGGACTGGTCACTCAAGGCAATCCACCGGCGCATTGTGAATTCATCTGTCTATCAACAGCAATCGGTCGCGAATCCACGTGGCCTTGCACAGGACCCTGAGAATCGTTTGTTTTGGAGGATGAACCGGCGCAGGCTTGAGGCAGAGGCAATTCGAGACGCACTGCTCTCAGTAAGTGGAACGCTTGATGGCAGGATGGGTGGTCCCGCATATAGCGAGTTGGCTACACCTCGCAGAACGCTGTACTTGATGACAACGCGTACCGGCGCAAAAACCTCCGATTACGGCGCGCTTTTCGACCGTGCCGATAACAATAGCATTGTCGGGAAGCGAACACAGTCGGTCGTTGCTCCGCAGGCATTGTTCATGATGAATGATCCGTTTGTCATGGCTCAAGCGGTGGCTTTGGCCCAGCGATTGCAAATGGATGTGCTTGCCGGCCGGACACAAGAACGCATACACCGTTTGTACCAGATCGTACTGGGACGCTTTGCGACTCAAACTGAACTGGAAATTGCTCGCGGGATTATTGAGAGCGACACGAGACGCGGTTGGGTGCGTTTGTGTCTGGTATTATTGTGTACGAATGAATTTATTTATCTGGGGTAGCTGTTGTGCCAGCAGAGCAATGCGAACGTTTCACCGAAGGTATTGCGGACGCCGTGCAGGTTAACCGGCGGAGCATGTTGAGGGCGGCTGGCGGAGGTTTCGGCGCAACGGCATTGGCAGGTATCTTGGGCACGGATGTGGCGAATGCATCCCCAGCAACATCGCGCAGGGAGCCGCATTTTCCGGCCAGGGCAAAGCACATTATTTTCTTGTTCATGCCGGGTGGTCCGTCCCAGGTGGACACCTATGATCCGAAGCCACGCCTCTCGCGAGATGATGGAAAACCGTCGCCGCGACTCTACCTTGGCAAACAGCGTGATTTGCGAGGGTCTCCCTGGAAGTTTTCCAGATACGGCGAATCGGGAGCCGATGTCAGCCAATTGTTCCCCCACACGGCGCGCTGTGTTGATGACATGTGTATTGTTCGATCAATGGTGGCTGATGATGTAAATCATCCTGGCGGCTGTCTGCAAATGAATACGGGAGAACGGGTGTTTTCACGGCCGAGTATGGGGTCGTGGATCTTGTATGGCCTGGGGACTGTGAATGACAATTTGCCCGGATTCATTGCGATTGGCCCAGGGCCGATTATTGAAGGAGCGCGGCAATACGGCAGTGGGTTCTTGCCGGCAACTTACCAGGGGACTTTTATTCGGGACTTGCAGGAACCCATTCGTAATTTGAAGAACCATCACAGTACCGCATCACAACAACGCCAGGACTTGGACGCGTTGCGGACATTGAACGAATTACACCGATCGAGTCGGCTCGAAGACAGTCGATTGAATGCCAGAATCAATTCTTTTGAACTGGCTTTTCGTATGCAGATGGAAGCTCCTGAGGCTTTTGATTTGGCCCGCGAAGGGCCACGTACGCAGAGGCTGTATGGGTTGGACAATGAGAAGACGGCGGTATTTGGACGACAGTGCTTGATGGCACGCAGGCTGGTTGAGCGCGGTGTGCGTTTTGTTCAGTTGTACGACACGACGGGCGGATTTCAGCCGTGGGATCAGCATGGGGGACTCAAGTCGGGTCATGAAGCCAATGCGGTTCGAACTGATCGGCCGATTGCGGGACTCTTGCGGGACCTGAAGCAACGCGGTTTGTTGGAGGAGACGTTAGTTATTTGGGGTGGGGAGTTTGGACGGACGCCTGCGGCTCAGGGAGATGGGCGTGACCACCATCCCTATGGATTTACTATGTGGCTCGCAGGGGGCGGGGTGCGTGGTGGCATGCGTTACGGCAAGACGGACGAGCTGGGCTGGGACGCCGTTGAGAATCGTATGCATGTACATGATCTCCACGCGACGATTTTGCACCTGATGGGTCTGGACCACACGGCCTTGACGTATCGATTTGCAGGACGTGACTACCGTTTGACCGATGTATTCGGCGAAGTTGCAACGGGGATCATCGCCTGAGAAGGCATGCCCACAGGTTCAGCCTGACTGACGCCAGGGAGCACGGCGAGATGTGCTTTTTCCGTGAGTTGAAGTGCGCACTCTGCTTGCAGCGCGTGCGATGTTTTTGCGTTGGGAAGTGTCGCCTGAATAGTCTCAGCGGAATCTGGTCAGAAAACGGGCTCTTCGGCGCGCAGTGGCTTTGGTTGATAGCGGCACAGCGTTTTGCGATTTGTTACAGTAGAAAGCCCCGTGCAGCCTTCTCTGATCAGGTCACACTCATAACGCGGAGTTCCGGAAGTGCATGTAACCACAGAAAGCAGAACCTCGAAAACCTTGCTGTCTCGTAGAACCATGTTGAACACTTCCGCAGCGACGGTCGGATTGTTCGCAGTTTCACACCCTCTTCATAAGGTGGCCTCTGAGGAGGGTGCTGCGTTACATGTCCAGACAGTCCTCGGGCCAGTTCCGTCGGAGCGTCTTGGTGTAACGTTGATGCACGAACATGCTCCCCTGGTTGACTGGTCTGAACTCTTCGAAACGCGTCCGGCTCCGATCGCTCCTGTCAGGAGCGAGATGCTTGCCAAAACCGCCGGCCTCCTCGATGCGTTTCATCAGTCGTTGAACGAGTCTGAAGGCCCTGGAGCGGTAGTAGAAACGACGCCGATTCGAGTAGGTCGCTATCCGAAATTACTTGTCGATCTGGCAAAGCGTACCAAAGTACATTTAATCGCATCTAGCGGTTTCTGGTGTGAAGCTCTGGCACCACAGCATCCGTGGGCGGTACGAATGAGCGTTCAAAAAGGTGGTGTTGACCGGATGGCAAAGCTCTTTGTCCGAGAAATTACTCAGGGCATGGAAGATCCAGCGGGAAGCTGGGGTGAACGATATACCGATATTCGAGCCGGCATTATCAAGATTGGTACCAGCACCTATTTGCGCCCCAGTGAGCGAGCTTGTCACATCGCGGCTGCCATCGCCAGCCAGGAGACAGGATGTCCGATTACAACACACACAACGACGGGTGGGGGGTTGGAGGAAGCAGAGCTGCTGCTCAAGCGAGGGGCGTCCCCGGGGAAGATTATCATCGGACACCAGGGGCATATGGATGACCGTGAGAATGAAGAGGCTGATGACTATCACCGATTGATTGCGCGGCTCGGTTGTTATGTGCAATTTGACCGCGTTGGTCATGCGGAGTATGCGGTTTCCAAACAGGCACGGCAAATCTTCAAGTTGATCGAACGAGGCTTCCTGAAGCAGGTGCTGGTGAGTCACGACCATGCGCCTTACTACTGCCCTAACTACGCAGCGGCAGAGAAACGCCCAGCGGATTGGAAAGCGGAATCGCCCGACTATACGACGGTCACGACTGAGCTGGTCGCGGAACTTCGCAAGCTGGGAGTATCCGCAGCCGATTTGCGTACTTTATTACTTGAGAACCCACAGCGAGCGCTGGCCTTCGCAGTAGCCTGAGAACAGGGCACGTTTCGCCATTACGTGATTCTGACTTTTGCTGCTGGTCAACACTTAGGCGAGCAGGTCGCGCATCAAGTGCCCGTGTACGTCGGTGAGGCGGAAATCGCGGCCTTGGTAACGGTAAGTCAAACGCTTGTGGTCGATTCCCGCCAGGTGCAGGATGGTGGCGTTCAGGTCATGGATGTGCATGGTGCCTGGTGTCCAGTGCTCTTTACTGGGCTGCGGTTTGAGTGGGTTTCCTTCGGCATCCGCAATGTTGTAGGCATACTCATCCGTCTGCCCGTAAGTAATGCCGGCTTTCACACCACCACCAGCCAGCCACACTGTAAAGCAGCGCGGATGGTGGTCGCGGCCATAGTTTTCTTTTTGC
>CAZITS010000047.1:0-13970 GCA_964542185.1 uncultured Pirellulaceae bacterium | reverse complement strand
GCCCGCAAGCCGTCATCAACAGTATACCCGTTTGATCCACCGGGCCCTAGCGCGCCGCGCTGCAGTCTCCAGCGACAGCTGCCGAAGCGTTTAACTGCCAATGTAGCGTGCATACACCGTCCGGGCTTCTGCGATCTCCTCGGTCCCGCCGATAATCGCACGCCCGTCTGGAAAAACCGTAATCTGGTAGTCCTCAACGACGAGCCTGAGCAAATAACGATTCCGTGTCACCTGACCGACTGACTGTAACTGTTCGGCCAGTGATTCCAGGGACAATCCGGGGCGCTCGGGAAACGTCAATTGCACGGCGTTACGCCCACATAAAATGGCCGTGTGACTGCCCCGTTCGCCGCGCAGCCAGGGAAATTCCCCGCCGTGACAGGTGGGGCAAGATTTTTCCTCCTGAACCCCATCCAGCTTGATCTGCAGGATCCGGTTGTCCCAAAGTTCGAATACCGTCAAGACACGGCTGACAGCGTCGCGATTGCCGCTCAGTATTTTCAGACCCTCCATCGCCTGGATCGAAGCGATCACATTAATAATAGGGCTCAGGATTCCCGCTGAATCACAGGTCGCCGTCGTCCCCGGTGGAGGCGCTTCCTGGAAAACACAACGCATGCACGGTGTAATACCCGGAAGCACCGTCATGGTTTTCCCTTCGGCTCCCAGGCACCCCCCATACACCCAGGGAATGCCGTAATGGACCGCAGCATCGTTCAATAAATAACGTGTCTCAAAATTGTCCGTACCGTCGAGAATCAAGTCGACGCCCTCAAGTAATCCGGGCAACGTCACGTGATCCACGTCAGCGACAACCTCTTCGATGGCAATTTGCGAATTGATTTGCCGCAAACGCTTCGCCGCAGCCACGGCTTTCGGTACGCCAGCAGCCACGTCTGCCTCGTCGTACAACACCTGACGTTGAAGGTTATTCGTCTCCAGGAAATCCCGGTCAACCAGCCTGAGGGATCCCACCCCGGCGCGAGCCAGTGTATTGGCTAGAACCGAACCGAGGGCACCACATCCACAAATCAGCACGCGGCTAGCGAGCAGGTTACGTTGTCCCTGCTCACCAAACGGTGGATAACGCATCTGACGGACGTAACGGTCAAGTTCTGTCATCTGTCAGGCCACGGTGAAAAAGAGAAAGACTGTCTGCTGATCCTAGGCGAGGAACGTTCATCCTGACAAGGCGTCGCGAGTTGACACGCTGACGGGCAAGACGTATTCTGAAATTGCTCGAAAAGACGTGCGCGTCAATCGACAAAAACATTCTAGCAAGGCGGCAACTGACGTCACGAATGCGGCGGACTGAACGGCACCATGGAGCCTGGCAACAGACGGCCTGGCAACCCTGGACTGGTACGTTCTGTTTGCGGGTATTGGGTTGAGGGCCGCCAGGTCAAATATGCCCACTAACAGCCCCCTAGCCCTGCGGTTTCGGGGTTTTCTTGTGGTATTCGCGGCAATCAGATGTCTCCGATGAAAGCGGGCGTCACCTCGCCCCTGTTCTGTCTGCTCTGGTTCAGTTGGAATCCGGTTGTATGAAATCCATTCAGATTTACGACACGACACTCCGGGACGGAACCCAGGGCGAGGGCATCAGTCTGTCCCTCCAGGACAAATTGCAGATCGCGCAGCGGCTCGATGAAATTGGTGTCGACTATATCGAAGGTGGCTATCCGCTTTCCAACGAAAAAGATGTCCAGTTCTTTAAACGGGCCGCCGAACTGGACCTTCAACATGCCAAGATTTGCGCCTTTGGAATGACGCGCCGCAAAGGAATCAGTGCCGAGGCGGACCCCGGCATGCAGGCTCTGCTTGCATCAGACGCTCCGGTCTGCACAGTCGTGGGTAAGACCTGGTCTTTTCACGCCACCGAAGTACTGCGTGTGTCACTCGAAGAAAACCTGGCAATGATTGCCGACAGCGTTCGCTTCCTGGCAGAGGGCGGACGTGAGGTCATTTACGATGCGGAACATTGCTTTGATGGCTGGAAGCAAGATCCAGATTACGCCGCCGAGACGCTGCGCGTCGCCGCACAAGCAGGGGCCCAGCTGATCGTACTGTGCGACACCAACGGAGGAACCCTGCCAGAAGAGATCGCTCACGTCACCCGCTTGGCGCGGGAAGTCCTGGAGCCACAGCAAATCCCCGTCGGCATCCATTGCCACAATGATTGCGACCTGGCCGTTGCCAACTCTCTGGCCGGAATCGACGCAGGCGCGCTGCAAGTGCAGGGCACCATTAACGGCTTTGGTGAACGCTGTGGAAATGCAGATCTGATTTCCGTGATCGCCAACCTGGGCATCAAAAAGCAAGGCTATCGAGTACTCGCAGAAAATCGTCTGGAGAGACTCACGGAACTGTCTCGCTTCGTCTATGAAACTGCCAATATGCAATTGCGCACACATCAGCCCTTCGTGGGACAAAGTGCGTTTGCCCACAAAGGGGGCATGCATGTGCACGCGGTCAATCGGGCGACAAAGAGCTACGAACATATGGATCCACAAAACGTCGGTAATGAACGACGTATTCTCGTCAGTGAACTCTCAGGACGATCCAACATTATCGCGTTGACGACCCGCTACCACCTGGAAAACGACCGTGACTTGATGGATCGCATCCTCCAGCGGGTTGTCGAACTGGAACACAACGGCTATCAGTTTGAAGCGGCCCGAGCATCCTTCGACCTGCTGGTCAAACGCTGTGCCGGTACATTCAAACCACACTTTGAACGGATCAAATACCACGTCGAAGTGGGTACCGACCAGACAAGCCACGTGCTGACTGAAGCAACGATCAAGGTGCGCGTCGAAGATAGCGAACAACACGAAGTCGCAGAGGGAGATGGTCCGGTCGATGCCCTCGACGCGGCCCTGCGCAAAGCCCTCAGTGTCCATTTCCCCAATCTGCGAAAAATGCGACTGGTCGACTACAAAGTCCGTGTCGTGAACTCGGAGGCCGGCACCGCCGCCCGTATCCGGGTGATGATCGAAAGTGCCGACAAGGAAGAAACGTGGGGAACGGTAGGTGTAAGCGAGAACATCATTGAGGCCAGCTGGCTGGCCCTGGTTGACGCCATCGAATACAAGCTGGTCAAGGATGAAACAGCTGACACTACAGAGGGTACTTCCGGCAACCGGCTGGCCGGTGTCCAATAAGCCAGTGCCCAACAGGATTGCTCTCTTCATCCCGTCCTGGCCTACCAATGATGACCTTGCCTCTCTACGATTCCAGAAGCATCTGCCGTTGCCAACTCGGTCGCTACGTTCGCGGTGGCAGTGAATGGTCATTCGCAGTGGTAACATTTCTTTTTTTTCATTTCCTCCTCGGTCTGTGGTTCCATGTCTGACTCTGTTTCGACGGATGCCTTGCCAACCCGATTTGATCACCTTGAAGCGCAACCACGGCTCTACAAGCAGTGGGAAGAGGCGGGGTATTTTCACGCACTCCCCGACCACCCGGGTGATCCTTACAGCATTGTCATTCCCCCACCCAACGTAACGGGCGCTTTGCATCTGGGACATGCATTGAACAATACGCTGCAGGACATCTGTATTCGTATGAAACGCATGCAGGGATTCAACACGCTGTGGATGCCGGGAACGGACCACGCGGGAATCGCCACGCAAGCCGTTGTCGAACGACGTCTCAAGGAAGAGGAAGATAAGAGCCGTCACGATCTCGGCCGAGAAAAACTGGTGCAGCGCATCTGGGAATGGAAAGATCAGTACGAAACCCGCATTCTCAGTCAACTGAAGCAAATGGGGAGCTCCTGCGACTGGGAACGTACGCGATTCACACTCGATGAGGTCTGTGCCCGAGCAGTCCGCAGAACCTTCTTTGACCTGTTCCGCCAGAATCTGATCTATCGCGGTAAACGGCTGGTCAATTGGGACACGTACCTGCAAACAGCTGTCAGTGATGACGAGGTTTTTCACGAGACTATCCAGGGCCATTTCTGGCACATTCGCTATCCGGTGATCGACCCACTGCCGGGAGAACCAACACACGTCGCCATCGCTACTACTCGTCCTGAAACCATGCTGGCCGATGCTGCGGTCGCTGTCCATCCAGATCCGGCCGCGGCGTTCGATAAGGTCGAAGCCGACTTGCGAGACAAACTGGCGGTCGTGTCAGACAAAGAGAAAGAGCCCCTGCAACAGCAACTCGACAGCATCGCTGAACGACGGGCCACGATGCTGCAACCGCTCGTGCAACTGTGTGAGATGGCCCAAGCAGGACGACGTCTGCACTTACCCCTGGTCAACCGCGAGATCCCTCTGATCACCGACGAGTGGGCCAAACCCGAATTGGGAAGTGGCTGCGTCAAGATTACGCCAGCCCATGACCCGAACGATTACGAAGTGTGGCAACGACATCCTGAAATCGGTGCCATCAACATGCTCAATTCAAATGGCACACTCAATGAAAACGCCGGAGGCTACCAGGAATTGACGATTCCCGCAGCCCGCCAGCGTGTAGTGGACGATCTCCAGGAATTGGATTTGCTCATCGAAGTCGAAGATCGCGAGATCGACTTGGCGCATTCGGACCGCAGCAAGACGGCGATCGAACCGCTGCTCGCGAATCAGTGGTTCGTAAGAATGGAAACGCTCGCTCAATCTGCAATGGATGCCGTCGAATCAGGCAGTGTGAAAATCTATCCCGAACGGTACGCCAAGGGGTACCTCGACTGGCTGGGTGAAAAGCGGGACTGGCCTGGCGGCCGGCAAGTGTGGTGGGGGCATCGGATCCCGAGCTGGATTAAACCCTGGAGCCAGGCGGACGAAGACTGGCTCACTACCGAATACAACCTGGACTCCACCGCGGTGGATGTGGTGGCGGCAGCCGCCGATGGACGCATGGCCGTGCTCAAAGTCGCGGCCAGCGAAGATGTCGATGCCCAGTTTCTGGTTTCGCTTCCAGATGCCAGCAGCGAACTGGAAGCCACGCTGGAATCACGCGGTTTCGTTCAGGAAGATGAAGTTCTGGATACCTGGTTCAGTTCCGCGCTGTGGCCACACTCAACATTAGGTTGGCCGGAACAGACCGAAGCCTTGGCTCGCTGGTATCCGACCAGCGTACTGATCACCAGTCGTGACATCATCACGCTGTGGGTCGCTCGTATGGTATTAACCGGCCTTAACAACCTCGGTGAAGTACCCTTCCGCGACGTGTTCATCCATCCCAAGATTCTCGACGGTTACGGCGAGACCATGTCGAAATCAAAGGGAAACGGTGTTGACCCGTTAGACGTGATCGACAAGTTTGGCGCCGATGCTTTGCGATTCGGACTGTCCTACCTGACAACCGAAACCCAGGATGTCCGGTTGCCCGTTCAATTCGAATGTCCGAATTGCCAGACCCTGATCGATCAAACTCGCAAGAACCGCGAGTTGCCACGCATTGACTGTAAATCGTGCGGTGAACCTTTCGCAACACAGTGGGCACGGTCAGACGCGGATACCAGCCTGCCACGGGGTGCAGTGGTTAGCGCCCGTTTCGAACAGGGCAGGAACTTCTGCAACAAACTCTGGAACGCAGCCCGATTTGCGTTCATGAATCTAGCCGGGTATAGCCCCGCCCCCGTGACACAAGAGGCACTGACGCTGGCTGATCGCTGGTTATTAAGCCGTTTATCGACCGTTACGGAGCAGGTCACCGAGGCGTTTGAAAATTATCGTTTTTCCGAAGCGGCTCGTACCCTGTACGACTTCGCCTGGGATGAATTCTGCGGCTTCTACGTAGAAATGGCCAAGGAGCGATTGCAAGATGATCAGGAGCGCGACAGTGCACAGCGCGTGCTGGCCTGCGCCCTGGATCAGTTGCTGCGACTCTTGCACCCGATCATTCCGTTTATCAGCGAGGAACTCTGGCAGGCACTGGGGCGTCTGGCCGCCGAACGGGGTTTAGACGCACCCCAACTGGCCACGACCAGCATCATGCAGGCGACCTGGCCGGCGATCCAGAAAACACACCAGGATCCGATAATCGAAGAACGCTTCTCCCGCTTCCAGGAAGCGCTGGGAGCCGTTCGTGAAATTCGCAGCCGGCAAAATGTAGCGCCCAAGAAACAGGTCAACTTCTGCATTCGCTGTGATCCCCAGGAGCAAGCCTTACTGGCGCCCATGGAGCCCTTCTTCGCAGCCATGGCCAACGCAGTCGCAACCGCAATTGGTCCGGACGTCACGCCACCCGCAACACACGCCAGCCTGACACGGAGCGGGATGGAAATTTATGTAGATCTGGCAGGACTGATCGACGTCGAGGCGGAAGTAACGCGTCTGGAAAAAGCCCGCCAGCGGATCGAAGGTCAAATCCAGGGAAAACAACGAAAGCTGGCAAACGAGAAGTTCGTCGCCAATGCGCCAGCTGACGTGGTACAACGCGAACGTGACGGCCTGCAGCGTCTGGAAGAAGAACACGCATCGACCACGGCTGCCCTGGAAAAGCTGAGCCAGCTCGAATAAACAGCGGCCGACAACACCCCGTCCTGGTGCGCCATCCTCTTGCTCGACCGCACCTTGTCGCAGATAGAATGCACGTCGTATAATCAGGGAATCTTGTCACCCTCTGTTCAGTTCCGTTTTCCCGATGTGGTCATTCTTATCGGGAAGGGGCGTTTTCGATGCCCGTGCAGATGCTCCTCTCGCGGATCATAATCAGCGAAATTAGTGATCAACAAGTCATCTATCTGAAAGAGATGGATGGCGATCGTCAGTTTCCAATTGTGATCGGTATCTTTGAAGCCACCAGTATCGACCGCCGTGTCAAAGAGCGCCCTTCGCCGCGGCCTCTCACGCACGACCTGCTGGTCAACCTGGTCCAAGAACTGGGTGCCGAGCTGGACAGCGTCGTGATTAGCGATTTGCGTGAGCACACGTACTTCGCCAAATTGCGGATCCGCCAGGAGGGACAGCTGATTGAAGTGGACGCCAGGCCTTCAGATGCGATTGCTGTAGCGATGACTTGCACGCCACCACTGCCAATCTATGTAAACGAGGAAGTTCTCGAAGAGTGCTTTAACGAGTAATCTCGCTCGAAACCAACCGTTCTCCTGCGGGAAACAGCCCCGTATCCACCGAAATCACCTGGGGTTCCCAGACGCTGCAACCAGCAAAAACCCGACATCATCACAAACTCGAGTTGAGGCTTGCATTTAACGCTCCGCTACGTGAAGCTATAGGCATGGCTTTTCGGTTCAGGGGCGGGTGATCCTCAATTCATCCGCGTTTGCAGGAAGCGGACCTTGAAGCCAGTTGGATTCAGCGAATAGCAAGAATCTTGCATTCAGCCACTACCACTCGCTGGGCCTTTTTTTTCATATGTAATGATCCGACGCTGGCCGCAACGATGGATGTTTGCCGAGCCGGCGTAGCGTGGAAAGAAGTCATGTCCGCGAGTACGCCTTTGCCGGAAACGGTTGCCTCTGAAGTCGATTTTCCCGCCGACGATCTGGCGCTCGAACCCAGTGGTGAAACGAATGCCGCGAGCTCGAGCCAACCTGTGCTCGACCGCCTCGCGGTTCCTGAAACCGTTGGCAGCCGCATCATGTGGGGTTACCTGATCACGTTTATCGGTTTACACCTGATGCTCTCGCTGGCTTTCGTTCCTGCTCTTTTCAGTTGGACCGGTTTGCTGCTCGTGCCGCTGGGACTGTACCTGTTTGACTGGGTGGGAATTGGATTATGTTACCACCGCACGTTGACACATGCCGGCCTCATCATGCCCAAGTGGTTCGAGCACACCTGTGCGATCCTGGGCGTCTGTACCTTGATGGATTCACCGGCGCGCTGGGTCGCGATTCATAGAAAGCACCATCAGCACTCGGACGAACAACCTGATCCACACAGTCCTCTGGTCAGTTTTATCTGGGGGCACTTTGGCTGGCTCATTCGCCGTGACGAAGAGTCCAACGCGGCCGGTTTTTACCATCAATATGCACCAGATATCCTCCGCGATCCGTTCTATCTGAAACTGGAACGGAACGTCATGTGGGCCTGGATTTATGTGGCACACGCCATCGCTTTTTTCCTTGTCGGCTTCGCTGTGGGCTGGGCCAGTGAAGGCGCATGGAAAGGTTTGCAATTTGGTGCCAGCTTGTTTGTCTGGGGCGTCGTCGTGCGTACGTTGTTTACGTGGCACGTAACCTGGGCGGTCAATTCCGTCGCCCATATGTGGGGATATCGGAATTACCAGACACGCGATAATAGCCGCAACAGCTGGATCGTCGCCTTATTTACTGGTGGAGAAGGCTGGCATAATAACCATCACGCGCATCCCGTTTCGGCAGCGCATGGACATCGCTGGTGGGAGTTCGATCCAACCTACTGGACCATCTGTTTTCTGTCCTGGATCGGACTGGCAAAAGAAGTCAAAACGCATCACACCGGCGTCAGAGTCGCAGATCCAAATTGAACATCCGCCCTGTGTCGCATTCGGCTGCGGCCACCGTTCAAGCAGCAACCGTTTGAAAAGCGAAAGCGGCGCGCCATCCCAACGCGTCCAAGATTACGCTTTGCGGAGTTTACCTGGATTCGTTTTGACAGCTTCACGCAGAAACTCCAGTGCCTTTTGGAGTTGCAGGTCAACGACAGGTTCTTCACCCGGCTGGACAGGCGTTTCGGAACTGGGCGTCGCGGTGCGATTCGTCACCACATCACGAGTGCGACGCGCCAGAAACACGGCGGCCAACTGTTCGTCCGTCATTGAAACCCGCAAACCCTCACTTGGCTTGACGCCCCATTCTTCCGGATCCTCTTCCTTGTAGTCACGGATAGCGCGGTGAATATTTTTCCCGTTCGGACGAAAGTAGGTAGCTGTCGTCAACTTCAATGCGCTACGCCCGTCATCGAGTTCGATAATATTCTGGACACTACCTTTGCCCCATGATCGCTGGCCACAAACCGCAGCACGCTGCTGATCTTTCAGACAAGCCGCAACGATTTCGGCCGCGCTAGCAGAATTTCGATCGATCAACACGACCATCGGCAAATCCAGCGGGAACTCCGTGCCGCGGGAAGCATCACTGACATCCCGTACCTGGTCACGTTCTCGCGTGGAAACGATACGGCCTTGTTCCAGAAACAAATCACAGGCTTCGACTGCAGTCGTTAACAGGCCACCCGGACATCCCCTGAGGTCAAGAATCAGGCCCGTTACGTCGCGGTTGCGGATTTGCTCCAAAGCGGTGGACAATTCTCCTGTCGTACGATCACCAAAGGTCGTAATCCGCACATACCCGATGTGCGGATTACTCTCCAGAACAAAGCTCCATGAATCGTCTTCGCGGTGCGTGTCACCTTTGACAGATTCCGTTTGGATGGTATCGCGACGCACAGCGACTTCTACAGGTTCAGTACTGCCCGGGTGCAGGACCTGCAAGCGAACCTCTGTGCCTTTCTCACCGCGCATCATCACGACGGCTTGCTCCAAGGTAACTCCTTCGGTCGAAGTTCCATCAATCGAGAGGATCACATCACCTGCCTGAATCCCGGCGCGATAAGCCGGCGTACCCACTAATGGACTAACGACTCGTAAGCGTTCAACCCGCGGTGGACCATCGACCATGATGCCAATCCCACCAAACTTCTGCTGCAGACTGGCCTGCAGGGCACTGTAGTCATCGGGACCAATGTAATTGGAATAGCGGTCCAACTTCTCCACCATTCCATTCATGGCATGGCGATAGAGTTCGCGCGTTTCAACAGGCTTGACGTACCGATCACTAATGATGTGCATCGCGCGTACGATCGAACGAGCCTCCCTGCTGCGCGGCACCTGAAAATAACAGGCGAGCGACAAGAATGCGGTAATCACGATGATCGAAACATTGCGAGGTGGCACGTCTACTTCTCCCGTCAATCAGGCTCGTTCCCGATGTCACTACAGCAGGCCGCGATCGCTGGGCAAGCAGAACGCTGTGCGGCAACTGACAGCAATGAATCCAGGGGAACTCGTATTCCCCTGCAGTGCGGTTATCATACCTGCTGCGGGAATCAAGTCACCAGGCAAAGAGAGTCATCGGGCAGGTTGTGCGAACGGCTTCATCCCACAACTGTGATCCGCGGGGTCGAAACAGAGGACACAACAATGTCATCCAACACAAAGCCAACGGTGGCAATCCTTGGTGCCAGTGCAAATCGCCACAAATTCGGGAACAAATCAGTACGTGCTCATCTGGAGTGCGGGTACGAAGTTTTTCCGGTCAATCCCCGCAGTGAGCCAATCGAGGGCCTGACCACCTATGCTTCGCTGGCCGCCATTGACCGGCCGAACATCGACCGCATCAGCGTCTACGTGCCACCACAGGTGGGACTGGAATTACTCGAAGACATGCTGGGAAAGGGAACGCCAGAGATCTGGTTGAACCCCGGGAGCGAAAGTCCCGAGTTAATCCAGCGCGGCCGGGAACTGGGGCTGCAGCTCGTCGTCGGCTGCAGCATCGTCGATTTAGGAGTCACTCCTGACCAGTTTTCCTGATTCGGGTTACAACCCCGGGATTCCCCTGGCCCAGGATATCGTCTCGGGAAATATTAGTGACCAACGCCTCAGCCCACTCGGGTCAGGTCACGTAAATCAAGATCGCGACATACACCAGTGCCAGCACGATCTGAACCGCCGCATAAGCCACCGCGATCTTGACAAATTTGCCGAAAGACATCGCCAACCCATGCTTGTGCATAATGGTCACCGCCACCAAGGTGGATGCCGAACCGATGGGTGTCAGGTTGCCGCCCAGGTTCGCCCCGAAAATGACCGACCACCACAGGCCCGATGACTCCGGTGCGCCCAACTTGTGCAAGATGCTGGCGAGCATGGCTGCCAGGGGGATATTATCGGTCACGCTACTGAACCCGGCCGCCCCGACCAGCAAGACACTGGCATCCATCAAATTCGCTGTTTCGTTCGTGATATCACGCAACACCATTTGCAACCCATGGCCAATCGCTTCCAGGACAAGTGCGTGTTCCATCACATAAATCACGACAAACAGGCACATAAAGAATCCCAACAGGTCCCAATCCACCGCTTTGTAGAATTCATCCACTCGAGACGCATAGCGAATCAACATGATGGCGGCGAACGCTAAAGCCACATAACCCATTTCCAGGTTCTGGATCCAGGGCAAGATACTGGTAGTGGCAATGGTGGCGATGAAGAGAATCAGCATTACCGTGGCGAAGTAAAAGAAACGCCAACTTTCGATTCCTGTGTTCTCATCAAAACTCGCGACCAACTCCTGCGCTTCTGCACGTTCTTCGTCGGTTTTGAGGCGTTGGATTCCGAACCGTTTGCCACCCATCAACAGCGTCACGATCGTTGCCACGACCACGTACGGACCGGCTTTCATGAAGAATTCAACGAAGCTGATTCCGGCGGTGGTACCGACAATGATGTTGGGAACCGAGCTGATCAGAGTCAACAAACCACCAATATTGGTCAACAGCCCCTCGATCAGCAGGAATCCGAGTAATTTCTCACGACGATTCAATTTGTCCAGTGAGACGGCCGTCAGTGACCCTACGATGATCATGGCAGTGACGTTGTTCAGTACCGCCGAAAACACGACGGTCATCAAGCCATATGAAAACAGCAGCTTTTGAGGGTCGCCGCGCGACGCCTTGGTCACTTTGATCGCGATCCAGGTAAACAACCCGGATTTGCTGGTGATGTCTACGAACAAACTCGAACCCAGGATGATGGCAATCACGCCCCAGTCAATACCCGGAATGTAGACCGGCATGCTGATTTCATGGCCACCCGTGTGCAACGTCTGCTCGCCCTGAACCACTTCCGTACTGCCTACGAGTACCTTCTGGAAAGGCAAGATGTCGCACATAGCGCCGAGAAACAGACAGACGACGGCCGCCACGCCGGCAATCACCGACTTCTTGGCGTGCAGTTTTTCTTCCAACGCCAGGCAGAGAATCAGCGCTACCAGCAGACTGGCAAAAAGAATGGTGACCCCCGTCGACACTTCATGCGACGTATTTGCCAGTAGATAGTGAACCATGCGCGCATCCATCTGTGCAGACCATGACGCCCGTGACTACAGCAGTAACATCGGCGTCCTGCGCAATTCAACCGTGAGCGGATAGGCTAACCCGTGAATTGCCAGTTGGTCTTCGTCCTTGGTGTTCAAAACAAGCAGATCAACGTCATGTTCTTCAACGAGTCTCCGGTAGTCCGCCAGGTGGTGACCGACCGAAACATGACTTTCTACTTGAAACGGCAGCCCCTGGCTTCCTAATACTTCGGTGCAAGAGTCAATATAGTCACGCGGTTCCCGGAGCAATTGCTCCAACAGGAACTGCTGTGCCGAGCTCGTATCGATTTCTGGAACTTTTCCGATCGTTTCGATGTACCGTTCGAACGTCGCCAGGTCCTCAACATGCGTCAATGAGAGCGTACCACCCGCAGTGGTCAACGCCGTGGCAAAGCTCACTAAATGATCATCTCCCGTGAGGTGATCAGTAATGGCCATAACCGATTGCGTGGAAGTCGGACAGGCATCAAAGCGCGGATGTGGCATCACCAATACGGGAGTTGTCGAAACCTGCGTCAAGACATCCAGATAACCACCCAGACTATACGGATAGTCCGCGGCTTCCACATGCAGATTGCGGTATGTGCAAACCAGGTCAGGTTGCCGCTCATCGATCAGCTGCAGCAGA
Organism: uncultured Pirellulaceae bacterium; assembly: GCA_964542185.1. GTDB lineage: Bacteria > Planctomycetota > Planctomycetia > Pirellulales > Pirellulaceae > UBA9264. Next base: position 1,287 of record CAZITS010000047.1, on the reverse strand, counting down.
GTCGAAATCTTGTCGAAATCGTCGCCCAGCAGCAGGGACAACTCCAGACTCTCAATGCCCGTAGCCCCAGTCAACATTTGCTCGACATTATTGCGAAATTCGCTGCCCTTCTCCTCGTTGCCATCGGTGACCAAAAGCAGCTTCTGCAAAGAGATCGATTCATAGGAGAATCGGGCTTTGTAAGCCGATTTGAAAGTGCTTTCGAATTGGTCAAGATTCGTCATGTTCGCTCCCTGTAGACGACCAGGATATCAGTACCAGGAAAATCGGGCAACGTACATCGTCCACCACGGAAACGCCTGAAAACAAATCTGTCTTGCCGGATTCGAGCCAATCTCTACGATAGGGCATCTGGACAGACGTACGACCTCAAAGGGCCTGATCGCGATGACACATACGCTGGTTGGACAGTGGCCTGTGGAATGTAGCCGGGGTCCTGATTGGCTTTTCGTGCGACTCGCTGCCACCCCGGCTGGCCAATCCCACGGTTACGCAGGCCTGGCCGACTCACTCGACCAGCTACTGCGTGCTGAGCTGTTGCGACGCCTGCTGGTGGAACTGGATCAAGTGGAAAACCTCACCGAAGAGCTGGTTGAAGAACTGGAATCACTCCGCTGCCGCCTGGAAACTACAGGGGGCTTGCTGCGGATCAGTGGTGCCAGCGATGCCAGTTTGCCAGCCGCCGACCGGCAGCACCACTTGGCGCATTATCCGACGCGACGGGCCGCCGTCACCGCCGGTCGCCCAGCAACTGTGCCAGTCCACGATTGCTAGCAGCCACCGCCTGGGGCCGGCATGCTGCAGATCGTACTGCCAGTCGATCGCGGTCCGATCCGTCCTGTGTTTCCTGGTAACCGTGTTTCCCCAGGCCAGGAAAATCGAAAAATTGCGTCCAATTACTGGGGATCCTTGAAAGTTTACTCCGTGGAACGCCGATAAACGCCGTACCGGTTACGTCGCTGGAGGTTCGCACCTTGGGCAACGTTGGCCGTAAACGTGGTTGTCCAGGGGGGGAAACCGCAAATCCGCGAAGCGACGCGGATGAAGCGCGCGTCCACTCTCCCAGGAACTCAAGTCACGATGCGCCGCATTTGCACGTCCTATTTGGCGCTCTTTCTCACCGTACTCTCGCTGACGGCGGGCTGCCATCCTCTGCAGCCCCGGTATCTTCACGATCATGGAGACCTCTCGGGACTTCTGGAAGAGCAGCTCAAGATTGATTACCCGGATGTCCAGGCAGCCAGCCTGGCGGACGCGAGCGAGAGCCCTCCGCCCCGCAGAGTCAGC
>CAZITS010000046.1:11278-14017 GCA_964542185.1 uncultured Pirellulaceae bacterium | reverse complement strand
TTCTGGTGGGAGTCACAGCGGCCAAAGCGCTCTGCGTCGCCACCGGTAAACCGCTCTTGGCAGTCAACCACCTGCATGCGCACGTCTACGCCTGTCAGATCGCCCTGCAGCAGAATATTTTTCCCTGCATCGGTTTCATCGTCAGTGGCGGGCATACCCACCTCTACCACTGCGCGAGTGCCACCGAGTTTCGTTATCTGGGCGGCACCATCGATGACGCGGCGGGGGAGGCCTTTGACAAAATTGCCGCCATGCTAGGGCTACCCTACCCGGGAGGCCCATCTGTCTCCCAAGCGGCGACGACCGGAAACGCTGAGAAATATGCGTTTCCCCGCCCCTTCCTGCGAGACAGAAACCGCCTTGCATTCAGCTTCAGCGGCTTGAAAACCGCAGTTCGCTACGCCATCGCTGGTACCGGAAAAGTCGATTTTCAATCACTCCAACTCACCGAGCAACAAATTGCAGATGTGGCTGCCAGTTTTCAGGCAGCTGTCGTAGACTGCCTTGTCGGCAAGGCCATGCTGGCCATTGACCAAACCAGGCTGGCCAGACTTTGCGTGGGCGGCGGCGTCGCCGCCAATACCGTTTTCCGTGAACGCCTGGCGGAAACCTGCCAGCAAAACGGAATCGAACTCCACATCGCGCCACTTCAGCTCTGCACGGATAACGCCATTATGGGTGGACTGGCGATCGAACATCTCAAAGCGGGACGCCAGGAAACGCTGGATTTGGATGTACTTCCGGGGCTGGTACGAGGATCGTGAACGGCCTTCAATTCCCGATTCCAAACCTCCCGCACACCGGTACTTTCCTCAGGTTCCTGCGCATCCCTGGCGAGTTTCCTAAGCGTTTGGTGCTGCAGCGGGATCCTCCGGTTTCCATTTTCGGCCAGCCAGACTGGGCTGAAAATCCGTCTCGCCAGAAAGTTGTGCGAGTGCCCGAGCACAGCGCAGCATCAACTGTCCAACCAGCTCACGATCGTTGGCTTGCCCCTGGAATTCTGACAAATCGATCGGCTCGCCAAAAAAAACGCGTACTTTGGCACGCATAAAGAACGGGCTGACGGCAGTACCTCGATACGGAACTCCCTGCAGGTAACACGGCACCAGAGGAACCCCCGCTCGCAACGCAACATGAATAGCTCCAGGCCGAACCGCCGTGAGGAGGTCATCGGTAAGGTTGATGCGACCTTCCGGGAACATACCCACCAGGCCACCACGCTGGGCATACCGAATGGCCGACTTCGTCGATGCGGTGTCAATTCCACCTCGATTCACCGGTATAGACTCGACCGCGCGCAAGAACCAGCCAAACGCAATATGCTCGTAATACTCCCGAGCAACCATCCAATGGATCAGACGCCGCGTGGTCATTTGTACAAAAAACGGGTCGACACTGCTGCTATGATTACTGATGATCACAGCACCACGATCCTTTTCAACCGGCAGACTCTTGGCCGCATTGGCAGACCACTGCAAACGAGTCAACAAGAGATTGAGGAAGTACAAAGTTGCGGTGACTGGTGGCAAGGGACTGCGCACGTACTCCCTGGCGGCCCAAAGCAATAGCAGTACCACCACCAATAACAAGAATCCCGTTGCTGTCTGCTCTGGCGTCATATTTTCTGAGTGTTCGGTAAAATGCGAAGCAAGTCAAGGTAGCCACGTGTACCGCGACGCTGCCAGACGTCCTCAACCCACCACCGCAGCAACAAAACGGTGCGCTGGCTTTTTTCACCAGGTGCGCTCGATTACATTCAGCCGGCATGCCACCTTCCCTGTCTATTCTTGGCGCCAGTGTGCGATCCGCAGCACAATCTGCGCTCCGCGCCGGGTTCATTCCCTGTGGGGCAGATCTGTTCGCCGACCATGACCTGCAACGGGCTTGCGCTGCCACAATACGAGTTTCAGACTATCCGCAACAGTTAATCGACGCGTCAAAGCAACTGCCCAGCGGCCCCTGGATGTACACGGGCGGCCTGGAAAACCACCCCAAAATCATCGACCAGATAGCCTCCACGCAAACCTTGCTGGGAAACCCCGGTGCGGTACTCTGCCGTGTGCGTGACCCTTGGGAACTCTCGGCGGTGCTCACCTCCCACGGCCTGTCAAGCCCCGCTCTGAAGCGCGATCTGGACAACGTCACCGTAACGCAACGCTCGATCCGCAAACCGCTGAAATCATGTGGTGGCCAACGCATCTGCTGCGTCGATCCCGGTGAGGCCTATCAGGATACCCCAGACTTTTTTTACCAGCAGTTCATTCCCGGCAAGACGTACAGCGCCGTTTACAGCGGGAATCAGCAGTCTGCAGGTCTCGTCGGCCTCACGCGGCAACTCGCAGGCACTGCCTGGACTGGGGCGCAGCGATTTCAATACGCAGGGTCTCTGGGCCCCGTCATTCCGCCCCACCATCTCCACTCACAACTGGTTGAAATCGGGCACGTACTGGCCAGCTGTTTTCAACTCCGGGGACTGTTTGGGGTCGACCTGATCCTGGCAGACGATGCCTGGATCCTGGAAGTTAATCCGCGTTACACCGCTTCGGTTGAAGTTCTGGAAGTCAGTTTCAATTGGCCTGCATTGACTGAACATCTACAAGTCTGCCAGGGGAACACTCCGCGACCACCCAGCGGCCCTCCCTTGTACCTCTGTGGCAAAGCGATTGTCTACGCGCGACGTGATACCGTGATTTCCCCTTCGTTTACACAGTTTGCTGCAGCCGCCAACACAGACCCTCG
>CAZITS010000046.1:0-11178 GCA_964542185.1 uncultured Pirellulaceae bacterium | reverse complement strand
AGCATAATCTGGGCTGCGACCATATCACGTTTCAGCTTGCGCCGGCGGCCGGTAAGTGCGCCCTCAAGGAGAATCTGGTCCGCGCCTTGTGAGGTGTAACGTTCATCAAAAAATCGCACCGGCAGTCCTGTCACCTCAGCAAGCCATTGTCCATAGTGGCGTGCTTCCCTTGATTTCTGGCTCTCGTCACCGCTGGTATGTACCGGAAGCCCAACCACCCATCCCGCGAGCTCTTCATGCTCGGCCAGCTCACTGAAGAAACACTGATCGGCGACAGAATTGACGCGACGATAGACCTGTAACGGGCTCGCCACAATCCGCTCTGTGTCGGTGATGGCAACTCCCACACGCACCGTGCCGTAGTCGATACCGGCTAGACGTCCCGATACTGGAAAATCCATACTTCGCTGGGGCTCCGGGGAAAATTCGTTTGGATCGATGCGGCTGTATCGCCGTAACCAGGAGCCACACCGTAGCGGTCAAACACCTGTATTCTGGCATTCAAGACAGCGTTCAGCGAGCCCCACCTCCAGGACGGATGTTGCAGCATCGCCAGGTTTCAGGGAAAATTGAGTTTTTCCATTCCCGGCTCTCTAAAGTAAATGCTATGCGCACTTTCCTGGCCCCGCTCATTCTGACCGCACTCTGGTCCGCTCTGCTGACCGCCGCAGACTCTGGCGAACTCCAGTTTGAACGTGACATCCGTCCGCTCCTCAAAATCCATTGCTTGGACTGCCACGGCGCAACCAAGGAAAAAAAGGGGGGACTTGATTTACGATTGCGACGACTGCTGGCCCAAGGTGGCGACAGCGGCCCCGCCATCCTCCCCGGGAACCCAAAGGAAAGCCGCCTACTGCAACGCATTCAGCTGGGTGAAATGCCCCCCGGAGACACCAAGATGCCAGCGGAGGCCATTGCTATCATCCAGCGTTGGATCGCAGCCGGCGCACCGACGGCGCGTCCGGAGCCAGAGACCCTCGGCGAGGGACTCGGCGTGACACACGAGGAACGTGCGTATTGGTTCTTTCAACCGATCGCGGCGGTCAAGGTGCCCGAGATGCCGGACAGTACACGCATCCGCAATCCGATTGACGCTTTTCTGCACGCCCGCCAACAACCCAAAGGCTTGGAGTTTGCCGCCGACGCGAACCGTGTCACGCTAATACACCGTGTCTACCTTGACCTGCTGGGACTGCCGCCAACGCCACAGCAAGTCGTCGAATTCGTCAACGATCCGCGCTCGGACGCCTATGGACGATTACTCGACGGAGTGCTCGACTCGCCACACTACGGCGAACGTTGGGGGAGGCACTGGCTCGACGTTGCCGGCTACGCCGACTCCGAGGGCTACAGCAACGATGACCCGGTGCGACCCTACGCGTACAAGTTTCGTGACTATGTCATCCAATCCTTCAATCAAGACTTGCCATTCGACCAGTTCATTCAGGAACAACTTGCAGGGGACGAGATGATTCAGCCTCCCTTCAAGAATATGGCTCCGGAGGACATCCGCCGGCTCACGGCAACGGGTTTCCTGCGAATGGCTGTCGACGGTACTGGCAGCGTCAACAACGATGAGTCGCGTAACCAGATGGTCGCCGACACCATCAAGATTGTCAGTTCTTCGTTACTGGGGTTAAGCGTCGGCTGTGCGCGCTGCCACGACCACCGCTACGACCCGATTTCCCACGACGACTATCACCGTCTGCGCGCTGTTCTCGAACCGGCCTTTGACTGGAAAAACTGGAAACAACCGACCGGGCGTCGCATTTCGCTCTACACCGATGAGGATGTCGCCCAGCGTGACAAAATCAACAAAGAAGCGCAGACACTCGAGTCGGCACGCAACAAAAAACAAAACGAGTTTATTCAGATCGCGCTGAACAAAGAATACGATCGCTACGACGACCCCTTGAAAACGCGTCTGAAAACAGCCAAAGAAGCCCCTGGCGACAAACGGACTGACGCGCAAAAAAAACTGATCAAGGACTACCCTAATCTCAACGTTAGCGGGGGAAACCTGTACCAATACAACCAGGGCCATGCGGACCAGATCAAGAAACTGAATGCCGATATCGCAAAAGTCAAAAGTGACATTCCCGTCGAAGAGTTCCTGCGCGCCACCACGGAAACGGCTGGCAAGACGCCACAGACGTTCCTTTTTTATCGGGGCGACCACCGTCAACCGCAGCACGAAGTTAAACCGGGCGGACTGACGGTTACGGCTCCAGAAGGCCAACGGTTGGCGATTGAGGATAAGAGCGACGACACGCCGTTTTCAGGTCGCAGGCTGGTCTATGCCAGGTGGCTTACCAACGGACAACACCCCCTTGTGGCAAGGGTGCTCGTCAACCGCGTGTGGATGCACCACTTTGGCCGAGGCATCGTCAACACGCCAGGCGAGTTCGGCAAGCTCGGCACGCTTCCCACCCATCCCCAGCTGCTCGACTGGATGGCACGCTTCTTTATGCAACAGCGGTGGAGCCTGAAGCAACTCCACCGCCTGATGATGAACTCAACCGCCTACCGTCAGGCTTCCATTCGCAACCCGCAGTCTGACCGCGTCGACTCCGGCAACGAATATTACTGGCACAAAACGGTACGTCGCCTGGACGCTGAAATCATCCGCGATCGTATTTTGAGTGTCACCGGAAAAATAGACAAACGGATGCACGGCGCCCCTGATGGTGTCAAAACGGACACTTCGGGACAAACTGTTGTCGCTGGTTCGAATCGGCGCAGTGTCTATATTCAGGCCCGCAGGACACAACCCGCAGCATTACTGCAAGTATTTGACGCACCAGTAATGACGGTCAATTGTGATAAACGAGAACGCTCCACGGTTGCCAGCCAATCATTAATGCTGATGAACAGCGATACGGTACTGGCCTACGCGGGAGCATTCGCCAGCCGCGTAAATCTTGAGGCCGGCGGAACGATTGAGTCCGAATCACTTCACGGACTCAGCGTGCCCTTTGATCCGACCGCGTACGCAAACGCTCAAGATCCGTGGCGTTACGGTTACGGCACCCTCACGAGCGGCGACGAGAACCAGTCCGCCGCCGTCAAATTCACGCCCTACCCCTATTTCGACAAGAAGCAAAAACTCTGGAAGGGTGGCGAAAAAGTACCCGAAAACCCACTAGGGTACTCCCAGTTAAGTGCCACCGGTGGACACCCCAATGGCCCCGATTCGTGTGCGATCCGGCGCTGGATCGCGCCACGCTCAGGCGTTGTCACCATCAAGGGTACGGTCGCGCACGGAGCTGCCCAGGGAGACGGTATCCACGCCACCCTGTACAGCAGTCGCCACGGCATCCAAGGAGCTTGGGACGTACATAATCGCGAGGTCCCATTCGAGACCACCTTCTCGGTCGAGCCGGGTGATACGATCGATATGATCGTGTCGGAAAGAGCGGGTCATTCTTACGACTCGTTCCGGCTGATCTACAACGTCGACCTGGTGGAAGCCAAAAGCAGCATGCGCACCAGCTGGAATTCCGAAAGAGATTTCAAGGGCGAGGCCCCTGTCAAAGCCATTCATGTGCAAGCACCTCTTCTGGAACAGGCTGTCTATGCCTGGAAACAGGCCTACGGCCGCCTCCCTCACCGTCAGGAAGTTCTGCTGTCGGCCGAGTATCTGCAAACGCAATTGGCACTGTTGATGGCAAAGGCTCACGAAAATCCGCCTCGCCAGGCCATGACGAATTACTGCCAGGCGCTGATCAGTTCTAATGAGTTCTTGTATTCGGACTAAGTCTGCGAACACTGCTTCCGTACCTGTAACACACAACCACGTTTCTTCAAAGAAGTCTCCATGAACCAGCCGCCAACTGTTCAATGCCGTCGCCAATTCCTGGCTCAGAACGCACTTGGAATGGGTAGTGTTGCCCTGGCAACACTACTGCGAGAAGACCGTTTACTGGCAACACCGACTAACATTCCGCGCGGACAGCAGACCTTCAACCTGATTCCCAAGCAGCCGCATTTTGCACCCCGTGCGAAGGCCATGATCTCGCTCTTCATGCACGGCGGTCCGGCCCACATGGAACTGACCGACCCCAAGCCGGAATTAAATCGATTGGCCGGCTCCACGTACGAAGGCGATGTCCAATACAGTTTCATTAAACGCGCCAGCAAGCGATTACTTGGAAGTCGCTGGAAATTCAAAAAGCATGGGCAATGCGGTACGGAAATTTCAGAATTGCTGCCCAACATCGCCGGCATTGTCGATGACATCTGCCTGATTCGTTCGATGCACACCGGATACAACGGCCACGAGGTTTCCATCCGCTACATGCACTCCGGCATACCGGGTATCACGGGGCGTCCCACCGTTGGCTCCTGGTTGCTGTATGGCCTCGGCTCCGAAACGGACAATCTGCCCGCCTACATTGTGATGACGGATCCTGGTGGGCATCCCGTCGACAGTACCCATAACTGGTCCAACGGGTGGATGCCGACGCTATTCCAGGGGACTGTTTTGCGTCCCAAAGAACCACGAATCTTGAACCTCGATGCCCCCCTGCACCTGCGGGGAAACGTACAGGATCACAATCTTCAGTTCCTCAACGCGTTAAACCAACGCCATCTCACAGGGCATCCAGGAGAACGCGACCTGGAGGCAAGAATCGCCAGCTATGAACTGGCCGCTCGGATGCAAACTGCTGCCAAAGAAGCGCTCGACATCTCCCGGGAGAGCGCCGCTACCCACACACTTTACGGACTCGATGATAACGCCACGCGAGAATACGGGACGCGCTGTCTGATCGCCCGGCGGATGGTTGAGCGCGGCGTCCGATTCGTACAACTTTTCCTTAACGGTCAACCCTGGGACAACCACAGCAACCTCAAGAACTCACTGCCCGCAGCCTGCAAACGCACGGACAAACCAGCCGCTGCCCTCGTCAAAGACCTCAAGCAACGTGGCCTGCTCGAAACCACGATCGTGCATTGGGGTGGCGAAATCGGCCGCTTGCCCGTCACCGAAGGAAATGCCGACAGTGGTGGCCGGGACCACAATGGACAGGGATTCAGTACCTGGCTCGCCGGCGGTGGCATTCAAGCAGGAATGACTTACGGTGAAACTGACGAAGTCGGTCACCGGGCGGCAGTCGACCGGGTGACGCCGAACGACTACCAGGCCACACTACTTCATCTGTTTGGCATCGACCATAAACAACTCGTGTTCCATCACAACGGTCAAAAACAAACGCTCACCAACCAGCGCGAAGCCCGAGTCGTCCACAAGATACTCCAGCACGGTTAGCGTGCAGCCGACACTCCGTCCACGATCGTAATGGCACCTATGCGGAATTCGCTTGCCTGGCTTCTGGGGCTCGAAGACTTCTCCTCGATCGATCACGCCGAAATTACACTTTCGGCAGACTGGGCTCAGGGATCAGGATACGTTTTCTGGGCGATTCTCGGACTGGCGCTGGCCTGTGCCGGCGGCATCACTTTTTACCTGAAATGGCAACCCGCCGGCGCGCGGACCGTACGTGTGCTGCTAGGTATCTGCCGCGGCCTGCTGTTCTCGCTGCTCGTGCTGACACTGGCAGAACCGGTCCTCACGGTAACCACTGCCCAGCTTCGTTCTCCGCTGGTTTACGTACTGTTTGACGGAACCGCCAGCATGGACATCGCCGATTGTACCGCTCCATCTACGACACCTTCGGCGGCGACCGCCGCCACCCGCCTCGATACGGTCCGCAGCACGCTCGTTGAAGACCGCAACAACTTTCTTTGGCAGCTGCAAAAGCAAGATACACGCGTCGAGATCTTTCAGTTCACCGGGAACTCAACCAGCAGCCTGCGGAAGCTACGCCTGCAACCTGACAACCAGACTGCCTTCGACCCAGCGTTTATCGCAAAACAGCTTTCGGCCAGCGGCCAGGTTACCGCCATCGGCGCAGCGCTCAATGATGTCACACGTCAACTTGGCTCTGGTGAGCTCGATGCGTTAATCGTGGTGAGCGATTTTGGACACAATACAGGCGTCCTGCCGCTATCCGCAGGATCGCCCTCGCAACGGTCACCGGTGGCCAGACTGGGCATTCCAGTCTATACCGTTGGCGTCGGAGAGCCGGCCGCCGTTGACCTGGCAGTAAGCCTGCAAATGGAACCGAAAATACGCCGCGGTGAACAGACGGTGCTACGTGCCTCAGTTCGACAAAACGGACTTTCCGGCCAGCCCGCGCGGCTGCGTCTCACCGCCCGGCCACAGACGTCACGCACGGCTGAAGAACAGACCGATATTGTGGCCGAACGCGAAGTGACTCTGAACGCTGACACCACGGTGGCAGAGTTTCCCTGGCTCCCACAACAGGCAGGAGAATTTGTATTCGAGCTGTCCGTCGAGCCGCTCGCGGGAGAGGTCCTGACTGAAAACAACCAGGCAATGCGTCGGGCTAACATTATCGACGACTTCGTGAGACTGATGTACGTCGCTCACGAACCCACCTGGGAGTGGCGTTTTGTCAAAGAGGTGTTTCACCGTGACAAGGCAGTTGGATTGCGAGGCTTCCGCACTTATCTCGCATCGTCCGACCCCCTGGTGCGCGGATCTAACCCTTTGTTCCTGCAGACGCTGACGCCACAACGCGGGGCTTTTTTCGCAAATGACGTGTTGTTTTTGGATGACGTCCCCGGTGGCATGCTCAGCCCCCGTTTTGCTGCTATGGTCCGCGAGTTTGTTGGCAACCTGGGTGGCGGACTGGTCGTGATTGCAGGTCCACGGTTCGGTCCGCAAGAGCTGGCCGGCAGCGCCCTGGAAGAACTGCTTCCCGTCAACATCGACCCCAACTTGCAACGCATCGATCAACCGTTTGATCTGCAACTCACCGCAGCCACGCGCGGCGGCCGTTACCCTTTTATGCAACTGGGCGAGAACGAGGCAGAAACACGCAAATCCTGGAAAAGCCTCGGGCAGTTACCTTGGTACCAACCGGTCCAGGGAATCCACTCCCTGGCCGACGTCCTGGCGGAACACCCCACCGATCGATGCGCCAACGGTGAAGACAAGCAACCACTCATCGCGATCCGTCGGTACGGCGAAGGAGAGGTGGTCTATTTGGGTTTCAACGAAACCTGGCGTCTGCGGCGACAGCAAGGGGAACGCTATTACAGGAGTTTCTGGGGGGCTTTGATCGACAGACTGGGCATTAGCCACGCATTAGGGGCTCGTAAACGGTTTGTCGCCAAACTCGATACGCCACAACATCGTTATACGATGGGCGACTCGGTGACGCTGTCAGTACAAGCCTATGACCAGAATTACGAACCCCTCGGTGACGATACGTTACTGCAAGCGAAGTTAGTACTACCCACTGCTAGTGGCCAGCCTGCAGGCCGCCAGATCGCGCTCGCTATGATACGTCCGGGTTTGTTCGAAACTCAATTTCCGGTTTTCCTGCAAGGCAAACATCAACTTCGACTTCAAGACCCAATCACGTCCGAACAAACCGAACTGAGTTTTGAGGTACTGCAAACTTCCGCAGAGCGCCGGGGCACCGTCCGGGACGTCCGTCTTCAAGAAGAGCTTGCGCAACAAACTGGAGGCCGTTCATACACACTCGATCAATCGGCAATGATCGTCCCTGACATGGCCCTGCAACCTCGCCAGGTATCAGCCTCACATCAGCGTCTACTGTGGACCACGCCGGTGTGGTTCCTCAGTGTGGTATCGCTTATGTTGGGTGAATGGCTAACTCGCAAATTGCTTCGATTTACCTGACATTATAAGGCCGCACAGCTTGATCCTTCGCCCGGCACCCTGCACATAAGTCACGTCGCGTTTTCCCTCATACCTTCTCGTTGCTCCAAGCGCACTATCAAATCGGCAATCGGTGGTATGACACACCTGGCCCCACTTCACGCGAAATTGACGCTCTTGCGGCGTCTCCGTCGCACCGCCTGCTGGATCGCGGGGACGGCCAGCATTCTGGTCAGCGCGATGGTCACTCTCTGGGCGTTGTTTGCGCTCGACTTGTATTTTTATCTCAGCCGACCACAACGCTTCATCATGATCGTACTGGCAGTACTCTTGGAGTCGTGGGTTGTTGTGAAATGGTCTCGGCGGTGGTTCGTGCGCCGCGAATCGCATTTGCAGGTTGCTCTGGGTGTAGAAAATGCGAACCAATTAGACAATGACCTGATCGCCGCTTTGCAATTTGAATCAGCTTCCCAGCGAGGTTCAGGTTCTGCGCAACTACAGCAACTCGTGATTCGCAACATGCTCGAGCAGCAGGACCAGATCCAGTGGTTCAACGGCAACAGGGACCGAGCCATCTGGAAACAGATCGGGGTGCTAACTTTACTCCTGACACTGGTGCTCGGCGCCACGACGGGCTGGCCGGATCATGTCCGAACTTTTGGACAGCGATTACTCCTGTTCGAAACACGGTACCCGTCAGCGACGCGCATCCAGCAAATCAGAATTAACAACACGCAAGTTTATTCCAGGGCGACTGCCAAGGACCTTATCCCGTCTGATATATCGGTCGCCAGCGAAGCCAAAATACGCTTTGCAATCCTTGGTAACGGTAGACTGCCGCAACGTGGACACATTCAAATTCACCATCCGGATTTCCCGGAACAGCGGATCACACTTGCTCGTGTCTCGCGCACAGACAGACGGCAGTCGCTGGAAGCAGGACTGGCGTTACTTGAACAAGAGGGAATGAATCAAACCCAGCTCGCCGGGAACGATTGGAAAGAGACCCTCGTGAATCTACTCTGGCTGGACGCTCCGGACGTCGCCCAGAAACTACAACAACACGACGCTCAGCTACCTTTACCAGAAAATCTAACTCGATCACTGGAAGCGACTCTCGATAACTGGCCACACAATACGAGTGACTCCGCCGCCTACGTCGGCCACGTAGATCGACTCATGAGCGGAGGATCGTATGCAGTTTACTTAGGTGACGACTGGACTGCTCCTGCGGCATTACAGCTACTTCCCCTGCCCTCCGTTGAACTTGAAATCCACGTCACCCCTCCCACTTATGCTCGTGCCGAACCCCAGCCGGATACAGAGGCAACTGCCCGCGATCTGGCGGTACTGGCAGGATCACGCTTGAATTTCCAGGTGACCTGCAATAACCAGAAAGTACTCACCTCGGCCTGGCTCACGCTCCACCAGGGAGACACCTCGCAGCGCATCGACTTGCGATCTGCTGACTCTCAGCAGCGACGCTGGGAACTACCTGATGCGGAAACGCCATTACATCGGGTCACTTCTCCCTGCCGGTACGAAATCCAAGTTCAGGATACCGATGGGTTACAAATGCCAACAACACTGCGCGGTCGCATTCAACTGCGCACGGATCGTTTGCCTGCCGGTACGGCGGCGGTCATCCATCAAACAGTCCTCCCCAATGCGCGGCCCGTTGTCGAATATCAGGCTGCCGATGACTTCGGTATCCACTCGATCCGTCTGCTCGTTGACATCCAGCGCACAACGCCCATCCAACTCGAGTCATCCAATACAAGTCTTTCTACCAGCTCTGCAGCACCCGCATCTGCCGACCAGCCATTAGAGCGTCAAGCCTTCGCTCTGCTGCCGCAGACGCCTGTCATGGCAGCCGCATTGCCACTCACCGGCCGCTGGCCACTCGACCTGGCACCACTCGGCCTCACCCCAGGTGATCTACTCAAACTGACTCTCGAAATTGTCGATTTCCGGGGCACGCAATCTGGCAAGCGATTTGTGGGAGAGTCTGTAATCCTGACTATTTCTGACGAACGAGGGGTACTGGAATCAATCACAGGGGCAGACCAGGAAGCCCAACACAAGTTGAATGAGATTATTCAACGCCAGCTACCCAAAGGAGCCTGTCCGTGATTCGCACCACGACAGATCCAATCTGCGCACCCATTCGCTGTATTGCGCGACAGGTACGCCGCACACGTAGAGGCCTGTCGCTTGTATTCTTGACCTGGGTCCTGATTGCAGGATCAGGCCTGGCCCAGGATACGTCTCTCAGCTTTGTGCAGCGTCAGCAACAGGCTCAACAACTGGCTGCACAACTTGTCTCCGACGTCCTGGACCTGCAGCTTCGACAACTCCAGGAAAACGGCCTGCAACATCTTCCGGTTTACACCGAAATCAAATCGATGCGGCGCAACATCCACGAGTTGGTCGATCGTGAAATGCGGCAAGTTGTCGAACAGCTAAGGCAAGCAGACCAGGCCACTGGGGATCCTCGAGAGCTTCTGCGGAAAAAAGCCCGATCCGAAATTCGGCAAATCGTTGTCCGCTTCATGGCGGAAAGGCAAAAACTTGAGCAAAGACTGCAGGTTTCACGGCTATCGGCACAAGCGCGTCAACTAATAGACTTGCAACGCCGTGTCCTCCAGGCAACCCAGTACTTGAGCGAACAGGATGATGCACGGCGTCAACAACTCGCCGTTGCCGCGATTGCCGATCAATCCGACGTAATCGCTGTTTTTGAGGATCTTCTGGGGACACTGGCACAAGTCCGCTCATGGGGCGGCCCACGTTCTGCGGCAGCGCTCGAAGGCCTGCAATTGCTGCGTGCAGGTGATGCCGGAGAGGTGCTGCAACACAGTGTGACAGCAATGCAGGAAGCCGATTTCGACATCGCCGCTAGCCAACAAACTACCGCGCTACAGATATTCAATACGCTCTTGCAACGGTTAGACCAGGATCGCGGAGTCGATGGCGCTCATCGAGCGGCCTTACTCAAGAAAATCCGAGCGATCATTCTGCTACAGGAGTCACTACGCGAAGAAACGCGTGCTGCGGCCATCGCAGCACTCAGCAGCGACGACCTCGTCAAGCGACAAACGACTGTCCACCAGGCAATTGCTGGCATCGGAGACGCGCCCGGTGCGCTCGCCGCCGTTAAACCGCTCTGGCAGCAGGCAGAAGCCGCCGCGTTTGACGCTGTCGAAGATCTCTTTTCCGAGAGCAAATCCGAGGCCTTGGCCGAGCAAGCCACAGTCATCGGTAGTCTTGCGCAACTTGCAGACCATCTTCAGCAAGCAAGCGGCGACCGCCAATCTGAAAAAAGTGCTCACGAACTCTCAATGGAAATCCGCCGCTTGGAGACGCTGGCACAAGCCCTGGACGAGGCAACGTCAACACACCACCAATGGTCTCAGCTGGCGCTCGATGGCGATTCTGATAATGATCAAAAAGCATCTGTCCCG
>CAZITS010000045.1:0-14167 GCA_964542185.1 uncultured Pirellulaceae bacterium | reverse complement strand
ATCCGTTTCAGACAGCGGAATTTTGTCAGGGAAAGAGATGGACGCGGTTCGCTCGAGAATGGAGAGCCAGTCTCTTGAGGTGCAGGATTTTGCTCGTGAGTTGGTCAATCAGGGGAAATTGACCATTTTTCAGGCCCGAAATATTGTCGCCGGCGGTGCTAATCGATTGGTACTGGGAAGCTATGTCATTCTCGACAAGTTAGGCGCTGGCGGTATGGGAACGGTTTACAAGGCCCAGCACCGCAGGATGAAACGCGTGGTTGCCTTGAAGGTGTTACCGACCGCGAAAATGTCAAAGTCTGGGATGGTGCAACGATTTCAACGCGAGGTTGAGGCTGCTGCCAAGCTGGATCATCCCAACGTGGTGACGGCACATGATGCCGATGAACATCGGGGCCTGCATTATCTGGTAATGGAATATGTTGACGGGTTTGATTTGGCCTACCTTGTTGAGCGGTGCGGTCGATTACCTGGCGAATCTGTTGACTGGATTGTTCAGGTCGCAAAGGGCCTTAACTATGCCCACAGCCAAGGTGTGGTTCACCGCGACATCAAACCAGCAAATCTTCTTCTTGATACGAATGGAACCGTCAAGATCCTGGATATGGGACTGGCCCGATTTGATGAGCAAGCAGACGGTAGCGAAGATGAAGCTTCCGGGTTGACGCAGATGGGAGAGATTATTGGCACTCTCGATTTCATGTCCCCAGAACAGGCTGAAGATACACGGCGCGCTGATGCACGGTCCGACATCTACTCACTTGGTTGCACGTTGTATTACCTGTTGACGGCGCAGTATCTGTATTCTGAAGATACCGTTTTGAAGAAACTCTTGGCACATCGGACCAAACCGATTCCTTCCTTGAGGTCGGTTTGTCCCGATGTTTCCGAACCATTAGATCTGTTTTTCCAGAAAATGGTGGCCAAGAGTCCTGACGATCGGCCTCAGACCATGGGCGCGGTTATTGAGGAGCTTCAAGCAGCACGCCTCCAGGATTCTACAGGTTCAGAGAACAACCAAGGAATCGAAAAACTTCTCGCGCCGCTAGAAGAAGAAAAACGCAATGAAGGTCAGAAACGGGCTCAGCGTGAAACAGAGCAGATGATGCGGACAAAGCCGGTCACGACGCCGGTGACAGTGAAGCAGCCTCAGAAGAACGCAACGGATGTCAATGAGTTGATTCAGGGTGTCGAGAATGATGCTCGGGGCGCGAAAAATACAGATGCACAGCGCAGAGATTCAAGACGCCAAGTGGAATCGGGTAGATCGACTTCTAGAGACTCGGATACGACGACATTGTCATTAGTTCTGGCTTGTAAATGCGGCGCGGTGTTTGCCGCGCCGGGTAAGCTCGCTGGCAAGATATTGAGCTGCCCTTCTTGTTCCGGAAAGATTCCAATTCCGGACCCACAAAAGCGAATCGCCGGTGAATATGCCGAGGTGCGATGCCCGTGTGGTGAACGGTTTTTTGCCGCGGGAGGCGCTTTCGGGAAAACGTTGAAGTGCAAGAAGTGCCGGAAGCCGGTTTCTATTCCTAACCCTAAATCGCGAGCGGTAAGCTGCAAGAAATGCGGTCAGCGATTTGCGGCCAGCGACTCTCTTGCTGGTAAGACAGTCGCATGCCCTAGTTGCAGCGGTGCAATCAAGGTGCCGCCTCTGTAGTAAAGCAATCTCAGGATGTGGCGTTTTCCGTACGAACGCTGCCAAGTGAATGGGAAGCTGTCGAACTCTTCGTTGAGTGCAGTGACTTGTTCGACTGAAGCCCCTGTTTTTGAGGAAGTGTTTGGCCTTCTAGCACGTTGCTGGTGTTTGACTTATGAGGTCAGTTGACTCGTAGTATTTTGCAGAATGAACGATTTATTGTAGGCACATGGTTATGGTAAAAGCGGGGATTTTGGGCGCAACGGGTTATACCGCCCGCGAGCTGATACATATACTCCTGCGTCATGAACACGCGGAAATCGTTGCGCTGACTACACGGCAGGAAGGCAATGTACACGTATCGGAAGTACATCCCCAGTTCGCAGGACGACTGGACCTGGTGTTAGAGCCCCTTAAGTCCGATGAGATTATCGCACGCTGTGATTGCGTTTTTAGTTGTTTGCCACATGCGGCATCAGCGGAACGGGTGAAACCGCTTGTTGACGCTGGCATTCGCGTCGTTGATCTGAGTGCCGACTACCGATTACAGGAAGTCGGGACGTATACACATTGGTATCGAGAAGAGCATCCAGATCCAGAACGTGTTGGAACGGTTGCATACGGATTGCCGGAGTTGTTTTTTGATGAAATTGCCGCCTCGCAGATCGTTGCGAACCCGGGATGTAACCCTACCGCCCCCATTCTTGCATTGGCGCCTTTATTAAAAGCTCGTTGTATCCAGCCAGCGGATATTATTGTCGATGCGAAATGTGGCGTTAGTGGAGCGGGGCGTTCTCCCAAACTCACGACCCATTTTCCAGAGTGCAATGAAAACGTTGTGGCGTACAACGTCGGGCACCACCGTCACACACCGGAATTCAACCAGGTATTACAAAAAGTTTCAGGGGCAAGCGTAGATGTGCTTTTTATTCCGCACCTCGTTCCGATGGATCGCGGGATCTTGACTACGACGTACGCGACAGCTTGTGATTCAATTTCCGAGGAACAAGTACTGGGTATTCTGCGGGATTTTTATCGAGATCGTCCATTTGTCCGTGTTGTTGACAATTTGCCGACGACAAAACAGACGTTAGCATCAAATTATTGCGATCTAACAGCTCGAGTCATTGGTGATCGCGTTGTGCTTATTGGAAGCATTGACAATTTATGGAAAGGCGCGTCTGCAGCAGCGGTGCAGAATTTCAACGTGATGTACGGATTTGAGGAAACCACTGGACTGTGCGACTGAGTTACGCCTTGAATGTCTCACGAGGAGGCGAGGAGAACAGTGAGGATGAGATGTAGGGCGTGGCAGTAGGCGTCTCTGTTGTGCTTGGCCGCAGGAAGTTGTCGCTCTACCTTTTAGTGTCCCATGACGTAAGCAAATAGCAGAGGGGCGACAATCGAAGCGTCGGAATTGATCATAAACTTTGGGCAATCGACATCGAGTTTGGACCAGGTGATTTTTTCGTTCGGTTCGGCGCCGGAGTAGGATCCATAAGAGGTGGTCGAGTCGGAGATCTGTGCAAAATACGACCAAAGCCGGACGTCACGTTGCAAGTCCTGGAGTATGAGTGGTACGACACAGATAGCGAAATCTCCAGCAATGCCACCACCAATCTGGAAGAGCCCAATAGGTGAATCTTCGGAGTTTTTCAGGTACCAGCCAACAAGATGTTCCATTTGTTCGGTACCGGACCGCATCGCACGGTGGGAACTCACAGTTCCGTCAATTACACGAGCGGCAAAGATGTTGCCGAGAGTCGAGTCTTCGAATCCGGGCGCATAGACAGGGATTTCCATTTCTCGTGCGGCAACGACCCAGCTTGCTTCCGCCGGGATCTGAAAATATTTTTCCAGAGTCGGGTCGTCGAGCAGTCGGTAATAGTATTCAAATGGAAGGTAGGATTCTCCTTTTTCAGCGGCTTCACGCCAGTATTCAACTAGCCGAGACTCCATCTGCCGCATGACGGTTTCCGGAATACATGTGTCGGTGACACGATTTAATCCGTCATCGCGCAGCTGTTGTTCGTCCTGCGGTGACAGGTTTCGATAGTCCGGCAGCAGTTTGTATTCACCATGGGCGAGGAGATTGAAGAGATCCTCCTCCAGATTTGCGGCGGTACAGGAAATCGCGTGTACCTTGCCAGAGCGGATCATCTCGGCCAAGGAAAGTCCGATTTCTGCCGTGCTCATAGCTCCAGCCATCGCAAGCAGCATTTTGCCGCCGTCTTTCAAATGGGTCTGGTAGGCACGTGCGGCGTCGACGGTTTCACGGGCGTTGAAATGCCGGAAGTGTTTGTCTAGGAAGGAGGATACGGACATGAACGGTCTCTAACTCAAATCGGTGAGTAGGGTTTACCAGCGTGCCCCTTCACAGCAGGTTTCGCAGATCGCCCGGCAGCGAACGCACTGGAGCTTAGCCCGTATTTCGACCAGCTTGGCGCCACAAGCGACACATGCCGGTGCAATGGATTGTCCGCGACTTGCCGTGCTTTCCGGTACGGTGCCGTTGCTCAGATGAATTGTTTGTTGCGTCTGTGTCGGCGAGTGGTTCATGGGGGGCTCCTAATTTCGAGGCATGTCACAACTCAAGCCGCCTGCCGCAGGCACATAGCATCTGGTTGCGTAGTCCATGACCATTCGGTGAGCGCTGAATCGCCAGGCAAGCGTGCTAATCGAGTTCATCATGTACTTGATCCACTGCTGCGGCAGTCCGTCGATATCTCGGTCATAGAACATCGGGATGACTTGTTGTTCCAATACGTGATAAAGCGAATCTGCTTCCCGCTGATCGGTAATTGTGTCATCTACGTGATGACGCCCATTGCCAATTGAGAATCCGTTTGCACCGTCGTAGGCTTCTGCCCACCAGCCATCGCGAACGGACAGGTTGAGAGCCCCATTGAGGACCGCTTTTTGGCCACTTGTACCGGAAGCCTCAAGTGGCCTTCGGGGGTTATTCAACCAGACATCGACGCCTTGGATCATGTGGCGACAGACGTTGACGTCGTAGTCTTCGAGGAACACGATCCGGTCCTGGAAGCGAGGATCGTGTCGTGTGTTGGCGATTTCCTGAATAAGCTTCTTTCCGGGTTCATCGCGTGGATGCGCTTTTCCGGCGAAGATCAATTGAATTGGTCTAGTTGGATGAGTCAGCAAACTGTGGAAGCGGTCAGGATCCGACAGTAATAGAGTTGCTCTCTTATAGGTGGCGAAACGGCGGCCAAATCCAATAGTCAGCACACTCGGGTCGAGTAGACGTCGTGATTTCTCGATTGCCTCAGTGCTTTCGCCTCGTCGCTGTGTTTGTCGAGTAACACGACGGCGTACGAATTCCAGTAGCAGGTTCTTCAGTCCGTTGTGTGTTTCCCATAATTCGCCGGGATCGACCTGGTGGATGTTGCTCCAGAGTTCTGGCTCCCCCATGCGACGCATCCATTCAGAGGGGAAGTTGCGGTCGTACAGTTGTTTCATTTGCCATGCGAGCCAGGTTGGAATATGAACTCCATTAGTGATGTGGCCGATAGGAATTTCCTCTTCAACTCGCCATGGCCAGATATGGGCCCACATGCGCCGGGAGACTTTCCCATGTAGAGAGCTGACGGCGTTAGCTTTACGCGATAGTTTGAGCCCCACGACTGTCATGCAAAACGTTTCGGTGTCGTTTTGTGGTTCGACACGACCTAACCCCATCAGTTGGTCGAAAGAAATTCCCAGTTGGTCACGCAACGGTCCGAGATGTTCCTCGACCAATGCGCCATCGAATCGGTCATGTCCAGCGGGGACGGGAGTGTGCGTAGTAAACACGGTTTGTTGAGCGACATCACGCAACGCATCATCAAAACAAAGCCCATCATCGTGCATGCGCTCGCGAATAACCTCTAGAGGTGCGAACGCACTGTGTCCTTCATTCAGGTGGTAAACACCTGGGGTGATTTGTAGGGCCTTAAGTGCCCGGACACCGCCGACACTCAATACAAGTTCCTGGCGAATTCGTGTGCGCTCATCGCCTCCGTATAGCCGGCTGGTGAGTTGACGGTCTTGTGGACTGTTCCCTTCAACATCACAGTCAAGCAAGTACAGTTGCACACGCCCGACACGAACGAGCCAGACTTTGGCGAATAGCGTTTCATGGCGAGTTTCGATTTCGACAGTAAGATCGCTGCCGTCAGGAGAACGTGCTGGTGTGAGTGGCAAATTCTCGACCTTGGTGTCCAGATATTCTTCGTTCTGGTAACCTTGGGCGTCGAGGTGTTGTTTGAAGTAACCCTGGTCATAGAACAGGCCAATACCAATGAGTGGTACACCCAGGTCGCTGGCGCTTTTGACGTGATCACCAGACAGGACCCCTAGACCGCCCGAGTAGATTGGCATGGATTCGTGCATGCCGAACTCTGCCGAAAAATACGCGACAGGATTAGCCCCCAGGACATTTGCGTGGGTCGATCCCCATGATTGTGAATGCGCAGCGTATTCCTTGAGACGACGATACGCGTGATTGATGCGGCTATACAGCACCATTTCTTCAGCACGCGCTGCCAAACGTTCTGGAGAGAATTCGCGCAGTAAAGCAATGGGATTGTGGTCTAGTTGTCTCCATCGGTTGGGATCTAGATCACGGAAGAGGTTGATCACTTCTGGGTGCCAAGACCACCACAGGTTGCTTGCCAGTGCCAGGCACTTGTCATAAAGTACTTGTGGTGATAAGTCGGCCGAATTGGGAATTTGCGACCCGTGTTCCTGTGGAATTTCGAGAGTACTCACGATCACGTCCTGTGTCACCACATGCGAAGAATGTGCCAAGAAAAAGCGGCCGGATTGTAGTAAGTTGCATGGAATCCGAAAAGACGAGATGTGCTAAAACACCATGAACGAGCGGTCCAGTCGACCCGGCCGCATCATCTCGCCGGATGACGAGCAGCTGGGTGAACTTTGTGAAGAACTTGCTGCGTTGTCTCCCAGTCTGGATAAGCCCGGGGCCTGGCCACAGCAGCAATTGCAGCTATGTGCACAATATGGCGTGTTTGAGTGGTTTGTAGGGTGTGAGTACGGGGGGCAGGATTGGGGTGCTGCGGCGATTATGCGAGCGTACTTGAAGTTGAGTGCTGCTTGTCTGACAACAACATTTGTCATTACGCAACGAACCGGAGCCTGCCAACGGATCGCATTGTCTGAAGATACAGAGCTCAAGCGGCGTTTACTCCCAGATCTTGCTTGCGGGCGTCAATTTGCGACGGTTGGCATTTCTCATTTGACGACGAGTCGTCGTCATGAGGCCCGTCCAGTCTTGCGGGCGGAAGAAGTCCCGACTGGATTTGTGCTCGATGGGTTCAGTCCTTGGGTGACAGGTGTCACATTTGCCGACATAGTGGTGGTTGGGGCTACCCTGCAGGATCATCGACAACTATTACTTGCCCTGCCCACGACTTTGCCCGGCGTCATGACTGCTGAGTCGGCTGATTTGGTGGGATTGACGGCGAGTCGAACAGGACCTTTACGTTGTGAGAACGTGCATGTGTCTGGTGATTTCTTATTGGCAGGGCCAGTAGCAGAGGTGATGAAGACCGGTGCCGGTGCCAAGACAGGGGGAGTGCAGACATCAATTTTGGCTTTAGGACTCGCAGCGAGCGCACTCGATTATCTTGATGCCGAGGCTCTTAAGCGTCCGGAACTCGAACCCCCGACCATGGCGCTACGGTGCGAGTGGCAGTCACTTTGCGACGAATTATTCGCTCATCTGGACGGTAGTCGCGATTGCGACTACCAGATAATGAGGACGCGGGCCAACAGCCATGTCTTGCGGGCAACGCAGGCAGGGCTTGCAGCGGCCAAGGGGACTGGGTACGTAACGGGGCACTCAACGGGCCGCTGGTGTCGAGAAGCTCTGTTTTTCCTCGTGTGGAGCTGTCCGCAGCCAGTACTTGCTGCCAATTTGTGTGAGTTGGCCGGGATTAGTGAAAGCTGACGTAGAACGTTTGTGCGTACCTGAACGGAACCGGAGTAGAGGAAGTTCCTGGTTCGCAGGGATGTTGAGGGGGCGGAGACAGTATGCAGACAGTAGAACCGACTCAATTGGAACGGCTTGCTGACGGAACTCTGGTGATCTCTTGGAGCAACGGAGAAGTTCGCAAATACACGATACAGGAACTTCGCTCCCGCTGTCCTTGTGCGACGTGTCGACAACAGTCCGCGTCAGCGGGTGCGGAGATGTTCCCTGTGCTCTCTACGGTTGGGCAGGAAACCTTACAGATTGCAGGCATGACGCCTATGGGAAACTACGCATACGCAATCGAATTCAGCGACGGTCACAATACTGGGATCTACGCGTTTCCACTGTTGCGAAGCCTGGGCGAACCGGCTTAACAGCCTGGGCATCTTCAACCTACGAGGCGAGAGGCTCTAGTGGGCCGTCGATCGGGTGAACGCCGCAGGCGTTGACTGGCAGGTTAGACGACAGCATTAATTGGGTGGGGTGGCGGCTTTCTCAGTGCTGTCCTCTTTCTTCAGTCCTTTGTCTTGAAGTTCACGGAACGCATCCACTCCAAAGCCGTCTTCCTTGGCCTCTTCGTTTTCTTTGATGATTTCCCCACGCCCGAGTCGGATCTTCTTGTAGACGTCTTCAGAAACAACGTAATACCATGGTGCAAACCGAGCATTCAGTTCGTTGACACGCTCACGTGCTTTCTTGACGGTTGCCTGGTAATCTTCCAGCTTCTTGTCATTTTCTTTCTGGATGCGCTCACGTTCACTTTCGACCTTGGCTTTTTCTTCATCGAGGTCACCTGCAGGCACACTAGCGGGAGGTGCTGCGGCTGCATTCTGGTTGTCCGCCTGGGGCGCCGGTGTTTCATCCTGGCATTCTGCTTCAGGTTTCGGCGTGGCGGCGGCACCCTGTTCCGCTGGTTTTTCAGGGCCGGTGGGTCCAGCCGGTGCCGTGGGCAGTTCTTCCAATGCTGGTTTTTCAATCTTGGTTTCGTTCAGGCGCGCCAGTACGAAGAGATAGCGATTGAGCCCTGCCGCGTCTCCTTCCGCCTTTGTTCTGGCGACGTTTCCGAATCGCAGCACGTATTCCACACCATCTTTCATGCCAACCAGCACTTCACCATTGACCGACAGTAGCTCCTGACGCTGCTCTTCTCCCATCGTGAGACCGAAAAACCCTTTTTGAAATAGGCTATTGAAGCTTTCCTGATCAGCCATGAAGTCGGCACCGGCCGTTAGATCTTTACCAAGCCCTGCCGGCTTTTTCTCGACATCGACAATCTTCAAATCGCCTAACGCGTTCTTGAGATCGTTGAGCTTTGTGTCATCGAGTTCTTCCGCATCGGCCAGATTTCCAGAAAAAGGTTTGTTTTCCTTGTCGTAGGTGATCAGGTCACCCAATTCCCATTTGCTGTCGGTACTGTTGTAGTTCAAGGTAATGTCGTGGCGCCGATTGATGCTTACGGCAAAACGATTTCCGCGCAGTACTTTTTGCACCGAGTAGTCTTTTAACTGCAAGCTTTCCACGTCGAAAGTACTGAGCTTGAGCAGGTCCTGCTCTACCCAGTCGGAGAACTTGGTTGATAGTTTTTCAGGGTCGATTTCGGCGACGTAGACAGGGTCTTGCCCGACCTTGCGAACAAAACGCTGCCCTTCACTGCCCTTGACCTTTTTGCCGATGATGATTTCAACAACTTTGTCATTATTTTCATCCTTGACTTCGACAAGCATGCCGATGCCTTCATCTCCGGCACTGGTTTCCTCTTCGCTTGGTTCCACAACTCCGTAAAGTGCATGGTCCTTTTTTTCTTTACCATCGGATGCCGTAGCCAGGCTTTTGAACTCGGTTAATCCAAGTGTCGCATCACGAATCTGATCCGCTGCATCGGCGGGATAGTTGTCGTGTGAGGGGAGCGACCAAACCCCAGTAGTTTCCGACATTCGAGTGACTTCGAATTCTTTCAGCTCCGCTAGTTCCTCGTCGTATTTGACGATGCGCAAGTTGGAAGCCTTCGTGGCGTCCTCAAACTCATTCGTCCCGTCACCCGTCAGCGGGACTACCCCCCCGTTGTCAGTGATCTCCGACTCGGTCGACGGATGAAAAAGAATTGCTCCCGCCAGTGCGATTGCAGCGACGGCTCCAAATACAGCAGTTTTGATTAGCTCATTCATAATTTCTTTTACCAACAGGCCTTGGACCAGGCTATTTCGTAGTGGACCGCACTGAGGCTATTTCAGTCGAGACTTGGCAACCCCTTCACGCTCTCTCAAACTGCGAGAGACAAACACGACAAATCCAACCAGGATGGGTGGAATCGCCGCCAACAATGTCATGTATTTCACACTATTTTGAATTTGACGCACTTGCGTGTCGGAGTTGCGACGACTGACCTCAATCGACTTATTCATGTCACGTTGTTCTTTTTCTCGCTGGACGTCGAGTCGACGTCTTAAATTCTCCTGCACGATGGAGAATTGTTGCGATTCCGACTGGTATTCTTCGTAGACGTCTTCGCCGTTGCGATAACGCGCTTCTAAACCTTCGACTTTCGTACGGAACTCGTCGATTTGTTTCTGGTTGCTGGCTTCGGCTTCCTGGAGCTTTTTGTCAAATTGTTGTTTGAATTCACCGCGGGCTTGTTGCTCATTTGCCCTTGCTTCTTGGCGTACATTTTCAATCAGTGAAAGTGTGTGGTGGCGGGTCTTGCGTTTGCGAATTTCAACGTAGCCATCGTCCCCTGACAATTCGTCAATGACATTGAGCATGAAGGTCACGTTTTCGAATTGCCAGTTGAATTCGCCAGTCTGGTCGGGTTGTGCACGAATTCTCAGGAAGGCCGGGCTCATAACGTCGATATCGGCGACGTAGATGACGTCGATTTCCTTTTTACTCGCCGCTTGTTCTGCACCGGTTTCATCAGCTGGGGCAGGTGTTGCAGCGTCACCAGAGGCCGAGGTTGACCCATCTTCCTCATCGGCCATCAGTTCGTCCTCAGTGATTTCGCCCTGGATCCGGGCGGCCATGATCTGCGGACCTTTGTCCTTTGAATTTACCTGTTGGATTTCCTTCAATAGATTCCCCAGGTACTGTGGGGTTTGTTGCATCTGCCGTTCTGCATCTTCGTAATCCTGAGAAGCGATACTCCCGGCCTGGGCGCCTGTGGTGACCAGTGGTGTAAACGTTAGTTTACTTTTCACGCTTTCGTCATTCGTGATGCCGCCAGGCAAAATGAAGAGCAGTTCGGCAATTCCATTGGTGATCGAGCTTTTCGTCGAAAAGGCCTCTTCCGCACCAATCGCCTCGTTGCGGACGATTACCCAGAGATCATTCCATTGCTGTGTTTGGTCGATGCGCGGGTAAGGATTGTATTCATGGAATACAAGGTGGGGTTGGTAGAGTCCGTCCAGCCCGTTGGCGCCGGGTACGTCGATGTCCAGGACTTTCCAGAGTTTACGGATGTCGCCTTTAGGAATCGGACCGCCGCCTCCACCCATGCCACCCATACCACCCATCATCGGATTTTGAGGTCGCCGTTTTGCTTGTCCGGTTGGTGTACCGGGCATCAGCATCGGCCGTGGGTCCTCAAAAATGGCAGTCGGCATTCCGTTCTTGATCGCGGTAATCACATTGTCAAGCTCGGGCGGCCCCAGAGACGACGGTTGAACAACCATCATGGCATCGTATTTGCCGATGTCGATGGGCGCTGTTGGGTCAATTTCTTCGACGTCGTACTGCTTTTCCAACTCTTGGACGATGAGTTGTTTGGGAATCTGTTGCATGCGTTGCATATCGAACGAGCCGAACATACTGGCATCTGTTTTGACGACGGCAAGTTTCTTGCGTTTGGCTTTCGTAACGGTGGCAATTGAGCGGGCAAGTTCGTACTCAACAGGAACGCCATAGTCGAAGAAAGGAATCACAACTTTATCCAGTTTGCAGCGAAACGCTGCCCCCATAATCACCTCGGTTTGTTCAAAGCGTCCCCGGGTGCGGACATTAACGATGGTTGGTTCAATCCCATAACGCTCCTTGGCAATCGTGGCTTCGTCGCTGAAGGGTTCAATATCCTGATAGATATTCACTTCGATTTTGCCACCCTCTAGCCGATCAAATTCTTTCAGCATGGAGAGCAGGTCGGTGCGAGTTTTGACGTAAATTTCCGGAACGGTACTGCTGATGAAAGCATCGATACGGACGACGCCATCGATCTCAAGGTTGCGAATAAGATTCTTTGTGTCGTTCGAGATGGTGCTGATTTTTCCCTCGGAAAGATCTTTGCGAAACCAGTCCTGGTTTGTTACCAGGTGGCTGAGACCAAGCATCGTCAAAATCAGGGCAACCGACCGGACAAGGAAGTGCAGTCCCATTCCTTTTCCAGCCTGGCCAGCCGACCAGTGCCGCTTGCCGATCAAGATCATGCTGAGGTACAGGCCGATCGAAATGACCAGCAGGAAATAGACCATTGACGAGCTGCTGACGACTCCACGTCCTAAATCATCGGCTTTGGCAGACATACTGAAAGATGCGATAGTTCTGGCAGTGGTGACCTGAGAGGCGGGCGTGAGTGTGTCGATGTACGAAATAAACACGAGGGGTGCATTAAACACGACGCCGAGAATGAAACCGACGGTCAGATTACTAGTCAGGAATGAAGCCACCATGCCAAGAGACAGCATGGCCATGCCCATTAGCCAATATCCCAAATAGGTCGTGGAGAGGAGTCCGGCATCCAGATTTCCATTGGTCAGGCCTGCCAAAACGGCGCTGTTTGCCAATTGGGAAAACAAGAGCGATGCGGTAAATACTCCACCAGTTGCCAGGTACTTGCCGACCACAATATCGAAGTCGTTGGCAGGCAGGGTAAGCAACAATTCGTCGGTGCCCTGACGGCTTTCTTCAGACCAGATCCCCATCGTGATAGCTGGAATGAAAATCAGCATGACCATTGGCAGATACTGGTTGAGCTGGTCGAGATTGGCGAGGTTATTGATGAAGAAGTTTGGCGGCCAGAAAGCAGCCAGCGAAGTAAGCAGGACGAAAAGACACAGGAAGACATAACCGGAAGGATTGCTGAAGTAGCCGATGAAGTTGCGTTTTAGTACTGCAAAAGCGATTCTGCCGCTGGAGTTTGTGCGCAGGTAGACTACGTGCATCAGGGAGGCAATGATGTTGAAGGCAACCAATGGATAAACCACGTTGTCGGAAGCCTGGAGGCCAAATGCCAGGCCGATGAGCACGGCCGCAAAGCCGCCAATGAACCTTGGGTCTCGGTAGACAGCGAGCGGCATCGCAATGGAGATTGCAGTCCACACGAAAACGACATCGATGAGAACAAAACTAATTAGGGCAAGTACGATTTCCATTACTTTAACTCGCGTATGATGTTGTCGATCGATGAGAACTGATCGAGCGCAGGTGCCTTAGATATCGATTGGTCGTTGTTCAGTTGCAGGTTGCCCGGTCCCGGGCAAAGGAAAACTACTCTTTCACATGACTAAGTGTCGGTTGAGGTCAGTTCATAAAAAGCCTGTTCCATGCCTTTGCCGCTCTTGTCGAGGTCTGTAGCTGGGCCGTCGTACACAACCCGACCTTCGTCGATCAAAATGACCCGACTCGCCATGGCTTCAACTTCCTGCAGAATGTGCGTGGAGAGGAGGATTGTCTTTTCCTCCCCCAATTGTTTGATGGTGTCCCGCACATCGCGAATTTGATTGGGATCAAGTCCAGCCGTTGGTTCGTCCAGAATGAGCACATCTGGTTCGTGCAAAAGTGACTGTGCTAAGCCGACACGCTGTCGATATCCTTTTGACAGCTTTCCGATCGGCTTGTGATAAACACTTCCAAGGGAGCAAAGATCAACTACGGCGTCGATTCGCTCGCTGCGTCG
Source organism: uncultured Pirellulaceae bacterium (assembly GCA_964542185.1). Lineage (GTDB taxonomy): Bacteria > Planctomycetota > Planctomycetia > Pirellulales > Pirellulaceae > UBA9264. The sequence continues at coordinate 652 of CAZITS010000045.1, read as the reverse complement.
CGCGGGGCCCATGCCGCGTGCTTCGGCAAAAAACTGCAGCAGAGAATGCGGGGTCATTTCCGGGTAGAGCGGGCCATTTTCTGGCAAATAGCCCAGCCGTTCACTGCCGGCAAGACGGTCTTCTTGCATGTTGTGGCCAGAGATCCTGGAAACTCCTTCCGAAGGTGCCAGATATCCCGTAAGCATTTTCATCGTAGTGCTTTTGCCTGCACCGTTTGGTCCGAGGAAAGCGACAACCTCTCCCTGGTTCACCGTGAACGTGACATCTCGGCACGCGGTAAAAACGCCATAGAATTTGGACAAACCCACCGCCTCAATCATCGCGGGGCTAGTTGGGGCGGGGGCAGATTCGACTTCAGCCATGGGGAATTCTCGCTACCCGGGGAACATATGATTCAAGGGTTGAGCGGTTAGAAAAATTGCCATCAACGAGGGGGGCACGGTATGACGACGCGGCCCAGGGACGCTCTCCGGCCTGCTAAATAACGGTTCTTTAGGTGCAGGCGCCAGGTCCGCTAATTTATGACCCAAAGAGCCAGAATTCAACCGGCTAACCGCATTTTTTGCAGTGTCTGGGGTGTTTTTTTGGATTGGAGCAGACGAGTAAGGCGGGCAGGAATTGCAGGCAGAGCCCCGCTATACCGCCGATCCG
>CAZITS010000044.1:0-14224 GCA_964542185.1 uncultured Pirellulaceae bacterium | reverse complement strand
GACCAGATAGTGTTGAGCGGTCGGCGGAAAAAACAACGTCCCGCCCGGTTTAACCGCTGCCAGCGCCTGCAGAATGGCCGCGGTATCATCGTGAAGACCGTCACCATGGGCGCCGAAATCAATCACATTGATACGCGACGCGGTCAGTGCCCGCGGTCGATCTACAGGTGCATAAGCGCCAACGTACGATCCCTCCGTACCCGCGGACGCAGCGGGAGCAGCGGCGGTAAACCGCAGGAACACCGGACTACGAGGATCCAAGGAAAGAAACTGAGGATCCTCATAACGGTCGTGTGGACCTGCGCCAGCCGATCGACGCGCATTCCAACTCACCCCGTAGCGACATGCCGTGTGCCACAGCCAGTTATGGTCTCCGGAGCCACTGCCGGCGAGTGCCCCCTCGGTCAACGAGGGCATCTGCACAATCAGCGAATCGTGAACGGTGACCCGACTCGGAGATTCCGACTTGATTCCACCATGTTGATTGGTGCCATAAACGGTACAGTTACGGATCGCCAAATCGCTCCGGTAACGGCCTCCACCCGCTACGATCCCCTGAAACGACTCATAAACGAGTGTGCGTTGGATGGTGACATCGCGCGTTCCCCAGGCCATCAGTCCAGTAGCGTACTGACTGCGCAGCCGGCACCCCACAACCTGCACACGTTCGGCGTCGACCATGCGAATGGCATGATTATCACCGTTGATGTCGCGACCAGACGTGGCAACGTCACAATCCCGCACTTGTATATCAGCGACGTGCACGAGGTCGATTCCAGGCGCACCATGATTCCCCTCTCTCTGATTGCGCACCGTCAGTCCGATCAAGGCGACATGTGCGGTACGCCCACCGCCCGAAAATCCGACTCGAATACCTGGCTGGTTGAACCGCGCGGGCACCAGCACCGCCTCTTGTCCAGCAAGACAACGATAGGTGACGGGTTGCCCGGGCTGACCGGGCTGTTCGACGCGAAGCGATCGATCGACAAAGACACCTGCAGCCAGATTAATTACATCGCCCGGAGCAAAAGACCGCCCGTCCAGAATCGTACCGTCCCAGACAGTTGTGTTGACGGGCACGTCAAAATCAAACGGCTGTGTGAGTTGAATCGTGTCATCAGTCACACGCTCGTACGCGCGGTGTTGACCATTAACAATCACCACCCCAGCATCAAGGAACCCGTCCGTGGAAGCCACCTGCAAAGCGGTTTCACCGGACCGATACCCGGCAATCAGTCGTGTCGGTTGCCCACGAGAAGGCGACGCCCAGGCCTGCTCCCGAGAGCGGCCACTTTGACGGTCATCTCCATCTACCGCAACCCAGTACTCAGCACCATCGACGGCCGACGTCAACTGAATGACGCAAACTGCCAGCACCTGCGCCACTCGCAACGCCCTGATCGCGCTAATCTGTCCGGCCTCATACATCGCGCCTGACATCACTCATTCTCCTGCGATTGTCGACTGCAGTCGACGAGCACACTCAAGCCGTCCCCTCGAGAATCTCACGTAAGATCGGTTCATAGGCATCCGCGTAACGAACCATGCCCAGATCATTGGGATGGGATCCATCTGTGGTTGCTTCACCGTCGCTACCAAGCAAGCCGGACCCTGACAGGTAGTAGAGCCTGGAGAGTCCCGCCGCTGTCAGGCGGCCCAATGCCTCGCGGAGCGCCAAGCGACTCTCCCGCTGTCGCTGACGCGACGCTTTACGCAAATGTGCATATCCGTAGGTACGATCCTCGACAAGCAGAATAGGAGTCTCTGGTCGCGCGCGGCGCAGTTGCTCGACGAGGGGTACAGCCCGCTGGCGAATCTCGGCGGCCTGCATGTTTGGCAAACAATCGACAACATAAACCGCGGCGTCGACCTCGGCCAGGAAATTCCCCACCTCCTTCTCCATCCTCCCGTTTCCGGAAAATCCCAGATTGATAACCGGTCGATTCAACCGGCGTCCCAGGATTCCGGTGATCGACATACCAGGGCGTGACGCACACGCACCATGCATGATCGAGGTGCCATAAAATACCAGCGGCTTTTCAGAGCGAGGTGGTTCCGGCGAAAACTCCGCGCCAGTCGGCACGCCAATCTCTAACTCCTCAACGCCGTTGTAAAGTGGCAAATAGAGTGTGAACAATCGCTTTGCACCACCGGCAGCCGGATCCACGCCCCCCACTAGCTTGCTTTGCACCTTTTGTGCTTGTGGCATCGATACCGTCAGCCAACGGTCCACACCCGCTGCATCGCGGACATAAAGATCAACCCCGCTTACTCCGGTAGCCGGCATATGTGGCATGGCCAGCCGAGACAACAGTAACCTGTACCGTACATGAATGTCCGTCGCGGCAGTTTGAAAACGCACCGTCATTCCTGCAGAATGCCGACTCAGATTCCAGACCGGGCCGCGCACCGAATCCTCCGCGCGACTCGGAAGCCGATCGTAATAACGGGCCGTCTGCTGCCAGCCTCTGCCTTCCACACCCCACTGCTGTGGATCGTACCAGTCAATCCCTTGCGCGGTACGTGGCTGCACCACATCGACAAAACCAGATGACACCGTGGGGAGACAGAGCAGAGCGGACGACCCAATCAGCCAGCCTCTGCGATCCAATTTCACATCATGCATCACGAAAGTCTCCTCACAAGGACACGACACCAGGCAGCCGCACTGGCAAAAGGGCATTCTAGCAACTTGCTTGCCCGCTCCACATCACATATCAGCCCAGACTATACTGTCGAGCCGCCCAGTGGCTCGCGACCTGGCCGCGTTCACGATGCCTCCTATCCCGGCGGTTCTGGATACTCATCTACCAGACCTCGCTTGTTACGATGGTCAAGGATGCAATCATGAAGCTACCAGGGGCTTCCACCTGTTCCTGGCAGGAGTACACCTGGTTTGTTCATCGATAATGGTTTGCTCATCGATTAAAGGGGCTCGCATCCCGACAACTGCATCCGTCATTCCCCCGCATTTCTTGCTGACACGTTGTTGATGGATTGCATAAACACCACGGACAACACCCTATTTCCTGTGAGGGACACATGCGCCGCAGCTTGATTATTGCCACGATCACAACCTGTTTCGTTGCTACGCTGGCGGTAAGCCAGGAACCGCCCCAGCGCGGTTATTTTCGTTTCCCCTCCATCCATCACGAAACCATTACCTTCACCGCCGAAGGTGACCTCTGGAAAGTCTCTACTGCAGGCGGAGCGGCAACACGATTAACGACCCACATCGCCCAGGAAACCAGGCCGGCAATCTCTCCTGACGGCACACAAGTCGCCTTCTCGGCTGGCTACGAAGGTCCCCGCGAAGTCTACTGCATGCCAGTGGCAGGCGGCCGACCTCGCCGCCTGACGTACGACGGTGAGCCGTCTCGCGTCGTGGGATGGACTCCCGATGGTCGCGTCGTTTACTCCACCCGGCATTATGCAACGCTGCCCAATACCCAACTCGTTCTGATCGACCCCCAGACGCGGGAAATCGAGCGGGTCCCGCTCCATCAAGCCAGCGATGCCAGCTGGACCGCCGATGGCACCACACTTTTTTTCACGCGCCTCTCCAAGCAATCCAGTAGCACCAAAAGGTATCGTGGTGGTACGGCGGAAACCCTCTGGAAATTCACGCGGGGAACCCCCGAAGCACTCCCACTTACCGCTGATTACCCAGGCACCAGCCGCGACCCCATGCTGTGGAAAGACCGTCTTTATTTTGCCAGCGATCGCGACGGCACGATGAATCTCTGGTCGATGAACCTTGCTGGGGACGACCTGCGGCAACACACTCGGCATGTTGACTTTGACGTCCTGGCGCCAGCCCACTCCAATGGCCAAATCGTCTACCAACGAGGTGCCGACCTCCACCTCTATACCCTCGCTGAAGAAAAGGACGAGATACTTTCCATTACGCTCTCGTCTGACTTCGAACAAACCCGTCTCAAATGGATCGAGAATCCGCTCGAATATCTTACCGATTTCGATCTCTCGCCCGACGGCAAAAGCGTCGTTCTGACAGTGCGTGGCAACGTCTTCGTCGCACCAGCAAAACAGGGACGTCGCATCCGGGTAACCCGGCAGCCGGGCATCCGGTTTCGGGGCGCACGCTTTCTAGCAGCAAACGACGAATTGATCGCGCTCTCAGATGCATCCGGGGAATTTGAATTTCACCAGTTGGATGCCCGTGGTCTCCAACCCAGCCGACAACTCTCTCGTGATGGCAGTGTGTTTCGATATCCTGCCGTGCCATCTCCCGATGGCAAATGGATTGCCTATCGTGACAAAAACTACCACCTCTGGCTACTCGACGTAGCCGCCGGCAAACCGCGGCAGATCGCTCAGTCCGAGTTCTTCAACTTTCGAGACCTCACCTGGTCACCAGACAGTCAGTGGCTGGCCTACGTGGCGGATGCCGCCAACCACAACGGGCGCATCCATCTGTACCGCCTGGAGGATCAAAGCACCACTGCCGTGACAACAGACCGCTATGACAATTACTCACCATGTTGGAGCCCCGACGGCCACTGGCTGTACTTTCTTTCCGACCGCCATTTTTCCTCGCTAGTGCGCAGCCCCTGGGGGCTCCGCCAACCGGAACCCTATTTTGACCGAACCACGCAGGTTTACGAACTCGCCTTGAAAACAGTCAGCAAATCCCCGTTTGCAGCTCCAGGTGAACTGGACAACGCAACTGAAGTAGATGCCACAGAGCAGGCACCCGAGCCGGCCCCTGCCATCGCATTGCCTGGGATTGCCGGGCGTCTGCGACGCGTTCCCGTCACCCCAGGAAATTACTCGAGTTTAACGTGCACCGCAAAACATCTGTATCTTGTATCGCGTGCAACTGCAGAACCGAAAACGCTGACCCTCACGGCACTGCAGCGCAAACATGAACCCGAACTCGTAACGATTTTGTCTGACATCAAATCGTACGACTTCTCGCGGAACGCCGGCAAGTTGCTCATCCACAAGAGCAATCAACTCTATGTCATCGACGCCAATGGAAACGCGCCAGGAAAACTGGAATCGGCGCGTGTGCCTCTCAACAGCTGGACATTTTCGATCGACCCCGTCGCCGAGTGGCGTGCCATGTTCATCGACGCATGGCGTATGGAACGCGACTACTTCTACGACCCGAATTTACATGCTAAAGACTGGAAGCAGATTCTCGAGCGCCACCTGCCGCTAGTCGATCGCGTCACAGATCGTGCTGAACTCAATGACCTGATTGCCCAAATGGTCGGCGAACTGGAGGCGCTTCATATCTATGTCCGTGGCGGTGATCACCGTGCTTTGAAAAAGCAAATCACTCCGGCTTCGCTCGGTGCTACGTTTCGCCGCGATGCGGACCAGGGGGGCTACCGTGTTGAACACGTTTATCGCAGCGACCCCGATTTACCCGACCAGCTTTCACCTCTCGCCCACCCCGACGTCAATCTAGGCCCCGGTGCCATTATCGAAACGGTCAATGGGATTTCGACTCTCAGCGCGCCTCACCTGGGAGCCTTGCTACGCAACCAGGCAGGAAAAGACGTCCTGCTGCAAGTACGTGATGCTGCGGCGGATCAATCAAGGCAGGTGCTCGTCAAGCCGATTAGTCCTAACCGAGCGGCCAACTTGCGGTATGACGAATGGGAGTATTCCCGTCGCCTGGAGGTCGATAAACAAGGCGATGGCAAACTGGGATACATACACCTGCGCGCGATGTCCTCCGCAGACATCGCCCAATGGACACGCCATTATTACCCGGTGTTCCACCGCCAGGGCCTGATTCTCGATGTGCGCCACAACCGTGGTGGAAATATCGATAGTTGGGTTCTGGAAAAACTGCTGCGAAAAGCCTGGTTCTACTGGAAACCACGTGTGGGTGCCCCTTACTGGAACATGCAATACGCATTCCGTGGCCATATGGTCGTACTCTGTAATGAGCGAACCGCTTCCGACGGCGAAGCGTTTGCCGAAGGCTTTCGTCGACTGAAACTAGGCCCGCTGATTGGCACCCGGACCTGGGGAGGAGAAATCTGGTTGAGCATCAACAATCGCCTGGTAGATCGGGGCTACGCTTCAGCAGCACAAACTGCCGTGTACGGGCCTGAACGCAAATGGCTCATCGAAGGCCATGGTGTCGATCCAGACGTCGTCGTCGACAACCTGCCACACGCCACATTCCAAGGACGCGATGCGCAACTGAAAGCCGCAATCTCGCATCTCTTGAAACGCATTGAGGAAGATCCGGTTGAGGTCCCAGCTCCACCTGCGTATCCCCGGAAAACCGTTGCCCCGGCCAGAGAATAAGCAGGCACCCGCGAACCGGACCGGCTTGCTCAGTCTGTAATGACCGGCAATTTGCAGATCACCAGAACCCCCACGCCAGCAACGGCGCCAATCGTTAATCTGAGCCACAATGTCCCGGCGAAAAATACACTGACCCCAACAACCAGGACGACCAGGACCACCGACTTGATCTTGACCGCCCGGCGCACACCACGCCGCTGCTGCCAATCCTGCAGCACGGGACCAATCCATCGCGAGCGCAACAAACGATCATTGAGAGGTGGATACGACCGGACCAGAAAGTAACTCGTCAGCAACATCAATGGTGTCGTTGGCAACAGCGGCAAAAACACACCCAACAACCCCAAGGCAAAAAATAACGCAGCCAACGCGAGGTAGAGCAGACGCCGACTGCCACTCCGCGCAACCACTGCAGGGTCCGTCTCCCGCGACGAGTCTGCGGTATGCTGTTGTTCAAATTCGGGCATCATTAACCATCCACGCGGTGCCAGCGTACGAGTCTTCAGGCGGCCTGCGGAACGCACAAGCCATAACTGCCCTCACTGGCCAATCCACTACACCACGACAAGTAATACACGACAAATTCTCCATCTGGGCACCATGGTATCCTGACTCGCCTGCACGCGTGGCACTATTCCTCATGTCCCTCGCGCTTTCAGTCACATAGCCTCTCAAGAATGCGTGTACCACAACCGGCGTCCGTATTCACCAGGCTCAGTCTGGCCCCCAAGACAGAGATATTAGCGTATGTCAGCCAGCGCACCGAACGCACTGCCAAACGCTAGTTTTCACCTGGCACGGTCCATTTACATACGACTGCTGGGCGTCATTCATCTACTGGCCTTCAGCTCGTTGTGGCTACAAGCACCCGGGCTGCTCGGCACCAGCGGCATCCAGCCAATTACCACGGATACAACATTACACTTGTTATGTGGCTCGGGCCTGCTCGTAGCCCTGCTGCTGATGGCCGGGATCCTGCCCCGGGCCTGTGCAATCCTGTTATGGATGTTGTACTTCCGACTGTCATCAATTGCGACACCGTTTCTGGATTTCCAATGGGACACTCTGCTTCTTGAAACCACTTTCATCAGCATCTTCTGGTTGCCCTGGAGGAAGAGTGGGAGCGCTCTGGCAGCCACCGAAAGCAGACCGTATCGCTGGGCATTATGGTTTCTGCTGTTCAAACTGATGTTTCTGTCAGGTGCGACCAAACTCTTGTCAGGAGATCCGAACTGGCGTGATCTCGTCGCCCTGAACTATCACTACCAGACGCAACCGCTACCGAATTGGATTAGCTGGCACGCACATCATTTGCCGTCCTGGTGCCATACTGCATGTAACATCGTCACCCTGCTGATCGAATTAGTCGTACCATTCTGGATCTTCTCAGGACGCAATTTACGTCACATCGCCAGCCTGTTGACGATCTGCTTGATGCTGCTCATTCAAGCAACAGGAAACTATGGATTCTTCAACCTGTTGACCGCTGTGCTCTGCCTCCCTCTGCTGGACGATGGATTTCTGCATTATTTGCTACGGCGAACACAGCGCGCTTCATCCGCAGTAGCGGCGACGATCCCTGGCTGGCAACGTCTCGGCAACAGCCTGACATTTGCTGGCCTGCTCGGCATCAGCTCGCTTGTTCTGATCGAAGAACTGGTACGAACCCATCGCATGGCCCAACACAACCCGTCCGCCCGCGCAAACCCCGCTTGGATTACCACCAGCCTGAACTTCTGCGGCACCCACTTGCTTGATCCCCTGCGGTCTACGCTGCTCACTCCAATGCGTTCCTCGCGAACCATCAATGGCTACGGCCTGTTCCGCGTGATGACGACGCGACGAGAAGAAATCGTGATCGAAGGAAGCAGCAACCGGCGTGACTGGTTCGCCTACGAATTCAACTGGAAGCCAGGTGCGTTGGAGCGTCCTCCCTGCATCCTGGGGCCTCACCTTCCCAGGCTCGACTGGCTCATGTGGTTTGCGGCGCTCGATCCAGATGGAAATCGTGATTGGCTCATTTCGCTGGCTCGGCACCTGACCCGCGACACGCCCGCTGTGCGTGTCTTATTAGCCTCCCACTTGAATCCGAAGACGCCTCCTCGTTACATCCGGTTTGTCTATTACCACTACGAATTCACCCGCTCCAAACCGACCTCAAACGCGTGGTGGAAACGGCAACGGATTTCTCAAAGCAGTGTGTTCTCGCGTGCGATGCTGGACCGCGAATATGCCGCGCACCAGAAAGCCACTGCGAATCAATGATCCCTGAAATCACTATCCTGTGATTCCAGTCGTGGCGTGCTACGATGGCGGCGCGAGCGACTCTGAGACCGCATCCCACAACGCCTGTCGCGATCGCAGGGCATCACAGGCTGCCTCTTCGGCCTGGTGCCAGAGCGCTGTATCATCACCACACAATGTCTCCAGCAACTGACCGGCCAGGACCGCGTGGCGCCCTTCATCCAACTCGATATGGCGATCCAGATAGTATTGAAATCCGGTCAACTTGCCATCTGAAACCCGATTCAGCTGCAACACGATCTGGCGAAACAGGTCGGGCAACAAATCTTCCCGGCCAAACAAAAAGTACCCGGCCATGGCACACAGGTGCCCCTCTTGAATCACTCCAAATGTTTTCGCTACAAACTCCTGGACCCAGTGAGCCGCACCAGAGGCCGCAAAGGCATGCGCCATCGGCTCACCCGCCTTCAACTCAGCCAGAAACACATCGACTTGTCTGGTCTCAGCACCGGCTTTACACATCGCGCGATGGTAAAGTGAGAAATGGCTACAGTAACCTCCCTGACCATCCTCATCGCTTTCTTCACCCAAGCAAATTTCATTCAACAACCGACTGGCTAAACCATTCTGCCTGGGGAACCAGGGGACATCCTGCCAGCACAGTTGCGTCTGCAATGCCTTCAAAAGACACATGAAGTCCCAGACCGCAAACACATGTGATTCCATGAATCGGCAGAGCGCCGGCAGATCCACTAGTTTCTGATAGACAGAATGATCGATGAGTTCCGCACGCAGCGGCGCCAGCCGTTGGTGAACCTGTTCAAGTCGACTCATGCTATCCAAAATCGTACGTTCACGGTCGTAATTATCGATCTGGCAATTTACCGCCTCGTCGACTTCACGACCATAGGGCGGAGGTGACGCAGATCGCGGTGGACGATCCTGGATGGGCAGCCAGTCAGCCGCTAGAGGACAAGGCAACGGTAAAACGCATCACTCCAGATTCCCCGCTGCCCCAACATAAACCCAACAAGCTCATCCTGCAGTCCCTCAGCATTCCCCCGCAGCTGGCGGTACAAAGCGTGTCCAGCAGGCGTCGTTTCACTTGTATCGACATCCGTTTCCAGGTTGCTGCGAAAGTCGGGATCACTATAACACGCCAGGAAATGGGAGTAACTCGCCAGGATTCGACGGAGTCCGTCCGCTTGATGGTGCTGCTGGAACACAACGACCAGGCGTTCCAATGGCGTACGTCGCAGCTGTTTGCGTAACCAATCGCGTTGACACCCCGCCCGGGTCAACTCTCCCAGGCACAGCAATAGTGCGCCACACGCAACCAGGCGGGTATGCATCAGCTTCAAGTTGCGCAACCGCCAGCGTGCCCCATCCTGTCGCCCTCGCCACTGACAATCGACACAAATCGCACGAAAATAACGCACCAGGTCGTTCATCAGATAGACCGCGGGCCCCTGTTCGCCGTCTTTTGGACCTTCCACGGCGTACCATTTGAGCACGCCGTCAAGCAGTGTCTCAAATGCATCAAACCCATAAATCGGCTGACAATCGAGCAGCCACTGGATCCGCTTGCCAAAAACTTCGGGCTCCTCTGCAATCGTCCCACGTCGCAGGGGGTCACAGAGCGTCTCCTGGGTGCTGGGGCCGGCAAAAATGCCATCGGTGCGCGGCGTGGCCAAACCCAACGGCCGCAGCGCGGCATAGACTTGTTCGCAGGCGCTGTTGGCAACGTCTGCGTGCATCGCCACCTGGTCATCGATCACGACAATCAAGTCCAGATCCGAGCTGGCCGTTTTCTCCATGCGTCCCAGCGATCCGGAGACTGCGATCGTGCGGACCTTTCCGTCAGGCAAGGCGGCTTCCAATAGCTTTACCGCCTTCGCGAGAATCTGCTGCGTATCCCGCCAGGCTCGATCCAAGACGGCGTATTCCGCGAATAGCGGAGGTGGATCGCCGGGCAGTCTACGCGCCGTCACACTTTCGTTGCCACCCTCGGCTGCAACTTGCATCTCCCGCGGCTCGCATGTCACGGTGCCTCAGGCTCCGCAATCACCTCCACGGCGCAAATCAGTGGCAATCCACGTCTGGCTCGAAATGACACCTCGATGTGGTCTTTTGCCAACACCCCTGTGAATTGCCTTTCCAGGCTGCGCTGCGCGCCGCCTGCCTGCTGTGCCACATCCAGATCCTTGAGCACCTCGCGTCCCTGGATCGCAACATCAAAAATACGCTGCCCGACTTGCCCCTGTTCCGGTTCCAGGAAAAACAAATTGACTTGATAACGACGCTGGGGAAGTTCCAGCCCGGGCAACGTCACACGCACTTTCGAGACCCCCTCGACACCGGAAGCGGCCACCCAATTCAACCGGCCGCCACGGACTTTGCTGGAATGCTGCCGGAACCATTTCGGGGTTTTTCCCTGGACCTGGACCTCCAGGCTGGCGGATGGGTCACCCGTTTTGGGAAATTCCATCCACAGCGTACCATCGTCCGCCAGGCGATCTCCCGGAGCGCCCAGGTTAATACCAAATCGCTGTGAAGCAGACTTGGGAGACTGCAGCGCGTTGTACGTCCAGAGATCGACGTCTGGCACATGCATGAGCCCCAGCGAAGTGAATAAATTGTAGCTACAGCTACAGCCATGGGCGTAGTTCGGTGCATTGAGTACGCCGCCCGCCGGGATCAGGCTATTCCGGCAACCGGAACGGAAGCCGGAAAGTCTCGCCGACCCCATCGTCGCTCGGTCAAAGAATCCCGCTACATCCGCACGAAACGTCAATAAGTGCGGACTGGCGATCGCATAGTTGCAGTGATGCCCGGTCTTCGTGAACTCCCAGGGGACACTCTCACCGGTAATCGGGTGGGTCTGTTCGGCCGCTTCTCCGTCCTGAATCTGGAAAGCACGGCCCGGTCCCCGTTGATCGATTACCAAATCCCCCGAGAGGATGACCTTATCCCAGACGTTCTCAGGGTGCCCACCAAATCCAGGCGCCTCTTCGTTCTTCTGCCAGAGTTCTTCGCCATCTTTACCCCGCACTGCATCGATGCCCCGTTTGTTCGACACGACCAGCGTGTCATGCTGCTGGGAATATCCCAGCCAGGTGACCACGCGCCCCGTAGTCCGCTCCCAGACAGGCTTGCCCGTCCGGGCGTCGAGCGCTTTGAGATAACGAAAAGGCTCCGACTCCGGCACCAGGCCACGCCGCTTCCAGGCGTCGTACAAGCCGGTCAAGACTCCGTCAAAGAAGTAGACCTTCTCCTTGCCAACTGCCATTAATGGCACGCCGTAGGAGGCGTCTCGGGTCCAGCGGTGTTCCCCCTCGTACCGTCCCAGCGCGGTGATCGCTAGCGGCACCAAACCCAGTTTCTCACGTTGTCGGAAGACGGTCACCAGCAACTGGTCCTGCCAGACACGGACCTTTCCCCAACGATCCTCGGGGGAGGCAAGCTTGAGTTCCGCCAATACCTTACCGCTACGGGGGTCAAGCCGCAGACAACGGTCGGCATACACCAGATAGACGCTGTCCGAGACAGCGACAAAATGAAACCCTGGCTTGCCCTTTTCGAAAAACGTTCCCCGTCGGCCCGGCCCACTCCCATCTTCAACCTTGACTTTCCACAACACGCGTCCGGTATAGATATCGATCGACGTCAGTAAACCCGGCCCCTGTACAACCATTCTGCCATCGACCACCGTCAGCCCAGGACCCCAGAAGTGCCGGTTGTAGTAGAGCTCACCGTGACTGGCAGGTCCACCAAACCAGAGCAAACCGAGTGGGGCTTTGACAAGTTGATCCTGGGACATCAATGTGTTCGCGGCATCCCCGTATTCATGTGTCCAGTCCGCCGACCCTGGCAAGGCTCCCGCGCGAACGAGCGTCCCCCAGGAATCCTGCAGGTCCAGCTCCGCGCCCGGCAGCGTCTCCTGTTGTACGAGCTGCCGTAGAATGCCCGCCTCAGCGCCTGTCAGCGAAGCAGACCAGCAGCCTCCGTAGGGACGCAATATCGCGTACAAACGTGCAACCTGCACCGCATTGGAGAGTTCCAGCGACTGGGGCCGCTCGGAAGTCATCAACGTGGCCAAATAAGGCGGGAGTTGAACTGTTTTGGGATCAGCAACTCGAGCCACCAGCGCCGGGGAATAGATCCCCTCGGCCAAGGCGCGACGGCGGAGTCCATCCACCACCTGAGGATCCGCATCGATGGCAATCACGCGCAAATCCGAACGACGCGCCAGTTCCAAAGCCAGGTCCCCGTTGGTCAGCCCCAGCACCAGGCAATATCCCGATGGATCAGACGCCCGCTGGATGATCTGCTCGGCCTGTTGCTGGACCCGTGGGGCAGTCGGTTTCGCCGCAGAGGGCTTGAGCGGGAAAGCCTTCGCCGTCCCCTTGGTGTCAGCAAAACTGTAAATCCGTCCGGCGCGGGTGACCACAAACAGCCGGTCATCCGCCGCCACCATCGAAGCGGGCTGACCTTCGACAGTCTGCTGCCAGGCAACCTTAGGCACCGTCTTTCCAGCACCCAGCTGAATCGCGAACACGCTGCTATCGCGGGCGCCGTAAATCCGCCCGCCGGCTTTGCAGTAGACCTCGAGGGGGCCTGGTTTCTCACCACCCGTTGAAATAGGTAATTTCCACAACGAAGGCACGACTTCCTTTTCGACGTCGTTCCCCTTGCGATCCTTGCCTTTGACGGTTTGTCGCGCTCCCAGATCGAACGCCACCACGCCCTCGGCACCACCACCGAACAACTGCCGGCCATCGGAAACCGGTCGGCGTCCCTCGCAGGGCATCACGCGCCCCAGCTGGGTGTGAAACACCTTGTCGCCATGAAACAACATCGGCCCGGCGCTGGTGATGTGATAATCGGTCTTGCCTGGCGAATTGTAGTTCAAGGCAATGACTTTACCCGTTGGGATATCTATACAGGTCGCCTTGGCACGGCCGCCCGGGATGTACACCCGCTGGTTGTTGTAGACCAGGTACCCTTGCGGCGCCACCGTATCCAGCTGGGTCACCTCATGGGGCGGCACCCCACCGTTGGCCGCAGCCAGGTCGAGTGTGAACAGAGAAGTCCCTTCGAACGGCCAGACACCCGCGGTGAAAAAGAGCTTGTCTCCACCGAGCACCACGCCACCGCGCAGCGGCCACACCGAAATCAACCGCTCGTTACCTAACACCAGGCGGCCCGTCGCCGCAGCATCAAATTTCCAGACCAGTTTTCCTGAAGCAATCGCCACACAATACAAATGGCCGTCGTCGGAACCAAAGTAGATTCTGCCGTCTTGCGCCACCGGGGCAAAGCGAATCGGCCCATTGGTGAAGAACTCCCAGCGTACCTGGCCCGAACGCGTATCCAGCGCGGTGATGCTGTCCGTACGGGAGGATGCGACCAGCAAGGTCTGGCCCACCACGATCGGCTCGTGGGTCGCATCAAACTGAATCCGCGGATCTTCACCCCAAGCGATGTGATTAGCAGGCAGATCACGCCACCAGGAAACCGACAGCGTACTGGGCAACGCGTCAACCGCAGAGCCGCTGCGGGCAGGATCGTGACGCCACATCGGCCAATCGGCAGCAGGTGTCAGAGAGACCGGAACCGCACACATCCAGGTGACCAAAAACAGGATCCGGCGCATGTTTCTCTCCTGAAAAACCAACGGGAACTCGCT
>CAZITS010000043.1:0-14261 GCA_964542185.1 uncultured Pirellulaceae bacterium | reverse complement strand
GTCCCAGAAAATCAAAAAATAATTTGAGAAACCTAGTTTCTCGATCACGCCCAATTCGCGTTCCAGACGGTCCAAGACGACGTCCGCGAATTCACCGTCTTGATACATCTCTGGGCGTCTGTCGTAACGTACCGCCAGGCCCTGCAAACATAACTCACGCAAGAAATCGGCCGCGTTCTTTTCTGGCGGCACCGGATACGTCGGAAAGTGCCGTTTGCCAAGATCCAAGTCGAGATGCACGGTATCCGCAATTTGCTGGCTCCGGGCAACCGCTTCATGATGACCAGGAAACGCCTCGTACATTTGTTGTGGCGAACGCAGAAAGAACTGATCGCCTTCCATGCGCATGCGCGCGCTATCCGTTCGAAATTTACCCGTATTGATACACAACATCACGTCCTGGGCTGCAGCGTCTTCGCGGTCGACATAATGTGCATCACTTGTCGCCACGAGTGGCAAGCCCATCCGGTTCGCTACGGCGACCGCACCCTCCATCGCAGCGTCCTGGATATCAATCCCATTATTCATAATCTCAATGAAGTAACGGTCTTTGAAAACTCCGTGGAACCACTGGCAGATGGACATCGCTGATTCCAACTGATCCGGGTTGCCATGCCCCCGCAGCAATGCCTGATTCATTTCACTTGAGACACAGCCGCTCAGGCAAATCACCCCTTCTTGGTGCGCCTCGAGCAGCTCTTTGTCGATCCGCGGCTTGAAATAAAATCCTTCCAGATAGGCGGCTGAAGCCATCTTCAACAAGTTGCGGAAGCCGGTTCGATTCTGCGCCAATAACGTAAGATGGAAACTTGCCTCTTTCATGCTTCCGGCGTTCTTATCAAATCTGCTTCCCGGCGCAATGTAAGCCTCATAACCAACAATAGGGTTGATGCCAGCATCTTTCGCCTTTCGATAGAACTCTAATGCCCCGTGCAAGTTTCCGTGATCAGTCAAGGCCAGCGCATTCATGCCATGGGACTTCGCACGTGCGACCAATCGGTCCAGCGAACCAGCTCCATCCAACAGGCTGTAGTGGCTGTGGCAATGGAGGTGGACAAAGGGGGATTCGTTCATGCTCTACGTTCCGTCGTAAACAAAGATTCCATTCGCCCAGAACAGGCACTACAGGTATGGTCGATGGCAGGGCATGGTGGTTTCGGATCGCGGGCCAGCAGCCAGGAAAGAGAATCCAGCGTGCAAGCCGCAATACCACCATGTTCCTTGAGACTCCCAACCGGGGGCCAACACAGCCATTCTAAGAGAGGCTCCTCGGAACTGCAAAAGTTCTTCGCAGAGCCTACGGTGGCCTGATTGTCACCTCACGACAGCCTGTGCTATGCTGGCCACTTATCTGTTGAACTGTCGCGATACTGCTGCACAACACGAGGGAAAACCCATGGCCTATCAACTACCCGAACTCGGATACGCCTACGACGCATTGGAACCACACATCGATGCGCGGACGATGGAAATCCATCACACAAAGCACCACCAGGCATATATCGATAAAGTCAATGCTGCGATTGCCGGCAGCGATCTGGAAAGCAAGGCCATTGATGACCTGATCGCGGGAATCGGTTCGCTCCCCGAGGGACAACAGGGCGCCGTCCGCAACAATGGTGGCGGACACTCCAATCACTCGCTGTTTTGGAGCATTATGGGACCAGGTGGTGGCGGAGACCCCTCTGGCGACCTGGCTGCGGCAATCACCGCTGATCTAGGGGGACTGGATGCATTCCGGACGGAATTCGGCAACGCTGCTGCTACCAGATTTGGTAGTGGCTGGGCGTGGCTCGTGGTCCAGGACGGCAAGCTCGCCGTTGGCTCCACCGCAAACCAAGACAGTCCTTTAATGGGTGTTGATGTAGCAGGGATCAGTGGCACTCCAATTCTCGGACTCGACGTGTGGGAACATGCGTATTATCTGAATTACCAGAATCGTCGGCCTGACTACGTTTCCGCTTTTTGGAACGTCGTAAACTGGGATGCCGTAGCAGACCGTTATGCAGCGGCAAAAGCCTGAAACTAGTCGCCGGTATTTACCTCCAGCCTCGCTGAAGTGCCTGATCGTTTCAGAGGCAGAGGTGGGTACCATGCGTAATGCAGGCACTTAATTCTCAAGAACCTTCTGCTGCGTCGCGATTCTGTGTGCTACTGCGCACCGACGAAATTAAATCCGCCGCACCTTGAGAGAGCAGGTTTTCTGCAACGCGTTGTCCCAGATCAGCCGCCTGCTCCGGCGGCGCCGAATGTGAAGCAAAAACGCGTTCTTGACCATCTTCATTGAGCACAACTCCGTCCAAACTCAATACAGCGTCAGCAACGCGTCCCCATGCGCCAACGGGTGCCAGGCAACCTCCTCGAAGTGCTGCCAGCATCTGCCGTTCCGCCGTCACGGCGGCCCTTGTCTCCACGTGGTCGAGTGGCGCGAGCAGTTCACGCACTACGACGTCATCCGCACGCGTCTCTAGCCCTAAAGCGCCTTGCCCGACAGCGGGCAGCATGACCTCAGGCGCTAACCGCTGAGTAATCCGCGCCGCCAGGCCCAGTCGTACCAACCCGGCTTCCGCGAGCAGAATCGCGTCAAATTCACCATCATCCAGTTTTTTCAAACGCGTATCTACGTTACCGCGAATCTCTCGAATTTCCAGATCTGGACGCAGCCGTAATAACTGGGTACGTCGCCGCAAGCTACCCGTCCCGACAACCGATCCTTCTGGTAGCTGATCTAAATCATCCCACTGATTACTGACGTAAGCATCCAGCATTCCTGCCCTGGGCGGCACTACCGCGAGCGCCAAGCCTGGTACATCGTCAGTCGGTAAATCCTTGAGGCTATGTACTGCCAGATCAACCTGACCGTCCAATAAGGCCTGCTGGATTTTTTTGGTAAACAAACCTTGTCCACCAACCGATCCAAGTGGGCCTGAAACGACATCTCCGCGCGTTGTGATTGGTATCAACTCAACGTCAACACCGCGCTCGCCCAACTGGGATGCAACCCAATCGGATTGCCAACGCGCCAATGGGCTATTGCGAGTCCCTAACCGTAGAACGGCGCTGCTAGTCATATTTCCGTTTCATAAACTATGCGACTGATCTTTGTCACTGTCGAATCGCGAACGACCTGTCCCCAGCCTCGTTACTCCGCCGTCAGCGTGTTGTCCGATGTCGAACCTACGTGACCCGGCGATGACAGCTCCAGACCTTCACGTTTGTTAAGCGCTGATGCGATCGCAGCTGCAACATCAGATCCCTGCTGTTGTGGTGGAACAACGACCCCACAACTCACGACGAATTGAATCGCCTGATCGATTGTGATATCCAAATCAATGGTATCACTCTTCGGCGCTGTGATCGTAAAGCCAGTCGCCGGCATCGGAGAAGTCGGCATGAGAATACTCAAGACCGGTTCTTTCGCAGCCGACCGGATTTCCCTCATGCTCTCTCCGGTAACAAAACCAATCGACCAGATCCCCCGCCTCGGGTACTCAATCGCCACCACGCGATTGAATTCGATTTCGCGTTCACTAAACACAAAATCCGTAACTTGTTTCACCGCTGAGTAGACATTACGAATCAGGGGGACGCGCTGAATCACACCTTCACATGTTGCCCATAAGAAACTCCCGAAGCCCGCCGCCAGGAACTTCCCCAATAAATAAAGCACCAGAATAAATGCCGCCAGGAACGCCGGAATTACCACAGTCCGACGCAAATACTGCAACGCAACATAACGATCGTAAAACGCCAGCGCTGTCAGCTGATTGGTCGCAAGCGAATCGGATCCTGTCTGCTGCCGCAGTGCGTTGTAGTGCAAAACATGCGATTGCGGGACCAGTTTTTCATCTAACGTCACCTCGTACTTGTGACGCTCACTTTCGGGTACTTTCGCGGGGTCCTGGATGTCCGCAACAATTTCAACAAGGACCCAACGAGCCGCAGATTCGATGGGCTCCAAAACGCGGGTTTCGATCGTCGTCCAAGCCCAAATAAACAACAAAATTGTAAGCAACGGAGGCAGCACAACCCCCAAGCCCCGCAAGACAGCTCGGCGAATTGGCCGCGACCTGGTCTTATTGCGTGCTGACTTTGATTCCGACATGAAATAACAACCAAAAGTAAAAAACAGGGCAACTCGAAATTTTCCACCAAGCGTTTAGGGCACTCGGTCACTCGCGCCTGCTGACATCGGCAGCTTTCAATTCAGAAATGGCCGGAAAAGTTTGACCAACAACGATACCTACAGTAGCTCCCTTTTCGATCGCGCCAAGAACCTGGGCAATATTCCAAGAGAAGCCTACACTCCAATACCGCGAGCAACGACCGCAACCGTGACTTTTGCAGCACCGGCGGATTTCACAACCCTGGCAACTTCACCAGCCGTTGCCCCGGTAGTCATCACATCGTCAATTACCAGCACGTGACATTCCTTTATATCGTAGCGAGACGCTGCGCGAAACGCACCTCGTACGTTCTGCCGCCGCAAACTCATCGGCAAACTCGATTGTTTCTGGCAGTTCCTTTGGTACTTGACCCAATTCGATACAACCGGCAGTTGAAGCGTTCCAGCGACAGATTGGGCAAGAATTTCCACATTATTTGCCCTACGGCGAATTCGCCGATTCCAGAGCATCGGCACCGGCACAACCGCATCCGGAAACACATCCCCAAACCATCCCTCAAGTTTAGTTGCCAAAAGAACACCCATGGAAATAACCAGAGGTTCTTCCGCAACCCGCTTCATACGCAAAACGGCTTGACGCAAGTCACCGTCGTAAACTCCTAAAGTCACGGCATCATCAAAAGGGGGACTCTGCAGACGACACTGCAGACAAACCTCATTCACCAGTGCAAAAGCGGAAACAGGCACACCGCAACCACCGCAAAAAGAAATATCGACAGATAGAAACCGCTGGCTGCAACACGTGCAGAAAAGGGGCAATCCGAAATGCTCAGGCAAGAAACAGCCACAGTAAACACAATGCGGCGGAAAAAGCAGGTTCACAAGGTGGTCGCAACTACGCTGCAGTAAACCCACCATGGAGCGCGACGGTGGTCGCCACTTGTGGGACAATCTTGCCTTGCATAGCGCCATAGCTAGAGTCACAATCCGCACCACAAGACGAGGCGTAGGTCGATTCCGGCAACGCACACATGACCTGCGCGATTGCCATCTACCCAGCGTACACCATACCACCCATTGGAACCACTTTCTTTTTGGAACAAGTCGTGCAAGAGCCCAGAGAACCCGAATTTCAACCCAGTCAACGAGCGCAGCAAGCCGCCGGACAGCCGATTGCCGCGTTAATGGATCAGGCTTTATCACGACCCGATCTGATTTCCTTGGCGGCTGGATTCGTTGACCAGGTCTCACTACCGGTTGAACCGACGCGGACTGCGGTGGACGCATTGATGGGCGATCACAGCAGCGCGCTCGCTGCATTGCAGTACGGACCCAGCGATGGCGATCGACAACTGCGGGCAATGCTCATCGAACGCCTGGAACAAACCGACTTTAGCGGTCAGGCCAAAACGATATCTCCTGACCGCATGCTTATCACTCCAGGGAGTAACCAACTACTCTACCTGATTGGTGACACAATTCTGGATCCAGGTGACATCGTGCTCTGTGCCGCACCTACCTACTTTGTTTTCCTCAGTATTCTCAAGAACCTCGGAGCGCGAGCCATCGGCATTGACTCCGATGGAGAAGGAATGATCCCAGACGCACTCCTGGAAGTACTCCGAGAATTACAGAACTCGGGTGACATTAAACGTGTCAAGGCAATTTATCTGACTCCTTATTTTGATAATCCACGTGGCGTCACGATGCCTTTACATCGCCGGGAGGCGATTATCACGATCGCAAAAGAGTGGTCACGGAAAAGGCCTCTGTACGTACTTGCCGACAATGCCTATCGCGAACTGCGTTACGATTGCGAAGACGTGCCATCCTTACTGGCACTAGATCACAACCAACACACGGTTGTTGAAATTGGGACTTTTTCAAAATCATTTTCACCTGGTTTACGGGTCGGATGGGGAGTCCTTCCACCAGCACTTCTACAACCAGTCCAATCCCAAAAAGGCAACCTCGACTTTGGATCGCCTTATTTCAGTCAGCGGATCATGGCAAAAATCCTCGAACTTCAACTGTATGATCGTCATATCGCAACTATCCGGGAGTGCTACCAGACCAAAAGAAATGCAATGTGTGCTGCTCTGGAAGATGTATTTCAAGACGTTTCAGAAATACGCTGGCAACGCCCGCAGGGAGGACTCTATATCTGGATCGAACTTCCAGAACATCTTGCCGCGGGACCCGACGGCAGACTACTCGAGACAACTCTGGATGAAGGGACCTTTTACGTGCCTGGCGAATACTGTTTTCCCAGTGAAGGTACTTCACCACGGAAAAACACATTACGCCTGAGCTTTGGTGTCCAACCTCCGGAACAACTGCATCGAGGCGTCGCTGCCTTGAGGCGCGCGTTGGACAAGTGCATGTAAGAATCACGTTTCCGAATCAACATCATGCAGGTTTGCTGTTCACCCGTGGAACCAACGAGCCATCAGTCCATCCGCGACACCTGTTTGCCTTCCACCTGCTGCAGCGATCGCAACTGATAAAAAATCAATTGCCCCAATCCGGAACGGTCTTGCTCAAATGTTCGCAGCGCCTCAAACGCAACCTTCTGCGGCGCATCTTCCACGTTGAGCAAATGGCGATCGAGATACAACTCCCACAATCTCAACGTGTGGTGCGCCTGATCGCGAGCGGGCTTGCCGGGTGGAATATGCAAGACAAACAAGACATCCGGGCGATCAACTGCCTGAGTAATTAGCTCGGTGCCTGTGCGGGCTTTCAACTCGTGCAAGATACGATAATAACGAGGCGAGCGAATCCAACTTCCCGCAGGCAGCAGACGCATAGAAGCCAGATTATCTTGTCCGCTCAGGGGATGGACCGCATCAAAACCAAACGCGTGCCTGGGATCCAATCGGATCAACAACGGCGGATTCACGGATGCCCCGGTCATTTCTCGCAGGCTTGCTTGGACAAACCGCAACCGGGTACGTTCAGTGAACAGAGAACTCCGGTCCGCCCGCGCTGCCTGAACCCCCAGGAAACAAGCAACGGCAAACAATCCCCAAGTGATGCTGAAACGAAAGTGGCCGGCCAGCTTTTCTGCAAATGAAAGATGACTACGTGACAATATTAATTGGGACAATACCAATAAGGTACCCAGGAAATAGAGCATCAACGGCAGACTGATTCGCGAAGGCATTCGATACCAGGTCAGAAACAACAGCAAACCCAATGGCAATCCCGCAACGATTCCGGATTGCAAACATCGCATGCGAAAGGCTCCCCACAACTGCGGCCATTCGTGCAATATCAATGCCAGCAAGACACATCCAATGAGTGGAAGAAAATTATGGTTCGCTTGCCACAAGTAGTTCAGTCCTGAACGAATCTGCGCCAGGCTCAGCGGGAACGGTGGTTGGTTGTTGGCCAGAAAGTTAGCAACACGCTGCGGGCTAAAGCGATCTTCATCGTACAAGAACCAACGGCTACGGTAGAGTTCGTAATCCTCCAGAAGCCAATCTGCGTCACGAATCGCATCTTTTGTTCCGGGACCTTCGCGACCGCTCGGCCGGTCATGAAACTGCGCGCGCAACCGGGAATAGGTCACGTAGCGTTGCGCTGCTTCCGTTTGCCCATCCCAGGAATTCCACACCTGGTCCACCGCGACCAGCAAGAGACAGGGTGTAATCCAGCGTACAAGGGACCGTTGATCAGCCTGTTTGATATACAGCAATAATGGCAACGCAAAGACCGTGAAATACAACGCAAGCGGCGCTCGCCAAAGATACGATAGCATCCACGCACCGCTAAGAACCCAACATTGCCATCGAAATGGCCTGCCAAGATGCAACCAACGCAACAGATAAAGAAAAGTCCCCAACTCCAACCAGAGAGTGACCGAGGTAAAGGTCACCGCAAGGAGACAATGGCCCAATGCAATCGTCCAGGCAGGCAATATCAGAATTCTTGATCGACGGTCTGGAACTCCGTACCAGAAATTCGACACTGCAAAACCACTAGCCAACCAGGCACAGCAGTACAAGACCAGCCCATACCAGGGGATCGAGGGTGCTGATCGGTACAACAAATAAAACGTCTGCGACAAGATCCGGGAGATGAACCAACCCGTCTGACCTGCTGGAAACCCGTCAATCCCCGACAACGCCATGACGACTCCAAAGTCATCATTCACGTCGTACTTGACCGGTAGACAAATGACAGTGGCAACCACGCACACCGCAGCCACAAATAAACCGCGTGACAACCCGAAATCAGCGGGAACATGGACGTCACTCCGCCACCATTGCAGCCACTTTTTGCGACGGTTCATAAGTTACCTGTTCGGCCCCACCTGTGCGCACTATTTTCACCGGCAGGCCATCTATACTCTGAGTTCGCTACGACACCATTGATCCCGAAGGGCGCCCAAAGCCAAACCACGCACTGACTAACCGCCCACGATGCGCACGCCCTGGTCATCGATTTCAAAGGGAAGAATACGATCACTACAACTACTGCCGCGGTGTTTGGCAATGTACATAGCGCGACGGACTTGAAGACCGTCTTGAATTTTCCCCATATAGATCAGCGTGTTGGCATTCGACAACGCATCCCCTTCATCCAAAGGCCGAGCAATCATCTCATTCAACAAACTCTCGTGAGCGGTATACAGCAACACACAGCCAATCTCATCCGTTGGATAGACATGCCGCTCAGCTTGTGCCGCATGGGCGCGAAATGTCTCCCGAAAAAGATCACGCGCCACCCATTCCGGATCTTTTCGAATAATCTGATGGTATACGTATTCAAAGAGATTTAACTGTATCGACTCATGAGGTCGCTCGGCTGGCTCAACCCCATCAATTACGACACGCCGAGTCCCATGAATAAAATTGCTGTAAAGAAATGCAATGGCAGAACGAAGCCTGGCATTTAACTCCGCCTGCCAATGTCGCCACTGATCCCAGTCGAGGTCCTGCTTCGTGACCCGCCGGCCTCGGTAGTCAAAGACATGCAAATAATCGGCACGCACCGCCTCTGCGTCAAAAACAGCCTCCAGTGCAGGATTCGTGTCACCTCGCGCAGTCAACATCTTCCAACGAAACATCCGTTCGGCATAATCATCGTGACTTTGCGAATCACCACGTGCGCAGACATCAAAGACCACGCCGCGATTTCCTTCCTGAGACGCACCTGCGTTGGCAAACTGGAGGCCAAGCTGGGTTTTCCCTACTCCTGTAGCACCTACGATAACGGTCAACGTCCCGGGCAGTAATCCACCACCAAGACAGTCGTCCAGACCAGGCACACCGGTTAATTGGCGCTGCAACTCACTCATCTCTTGGTAATCCGTTTATCTGGCTGGCTATCGCTGCCAGGGAAAGCTGGTTGTCGGTTGATGAGCATATCGCTGCATTTTGATTTTCAGTCTTGCCCCTGAACCGGCGGCCAATCGAACGGTAACTTGTGGAGCATTTATCTGGACCGTCTGATCGCCCCAATTGACTTGCTGAAAATGATGCTCCGCATAGCCACCTGCTTGCATGATGAGCTCGCGATCGTGCAGCTGACTGGTATTAACAAGTGTCACCGCAACTTCGTCTGCAGACAAATGATCGACAAGCGCCGCGACATCGTCCGGCAAACCGGCACGGCGCAACACCGGATCAAAGTAACGCAAGCGACAGTGCAACACGCTTGCACGACGCTGGACGTGTATTCCACCCAACATCAACTGGATCAGCGAGCTGACTTGCGCCGGATTATATTGCATCGAATCATCGGACAAGCGGGTGTCCGGAGTCGTTGCATCATCACGCATCGCTGCGATCTTGTCTCGAACCAGGGAGAGATCAGCGCGGAGAGCGGTCTCAGGATAGGCCGTGTTTTTGCCGTCCAGGTAAGATAACCAGGGCGTCACGGGAACCCGCAGTCGATCACTTTGACGCATCGACAAATAGTACAACTCCAGTGCGTTGTACTGATAGGGTTGCGGCAAAAACTGATACCAACCTTGATCACCGTACATCCTTGGATACATCGCAATTCCATCTACGATTTTCTGTTGCGCGTTGATGGCATCGGTTTGTTTGCGCCAAACATCAAGATACTTGTCATCGCCCGTCAACAAATAGGCATTCATGAAGCCAATAAAACTCCAATACGTCCGATTACGGTGTGCCAAACCACCCGTCTGCGGTACCACAACAGTGAACCCCCAACCGTACGTACCTCCATACCACTTGCCGTCACATTCCCCACCAATGGTTCCGTCCAATCCAATATTGCTGGGGATAATATTCTGGTTCTTGACCATCCGCTGGTGCCACGCATCCACATAGCCAAGCAGCCACTCCCGATATTTGGGCTGGTGTGAAATCATGTACGCGTTCAGTGCCAGCGTGGTCGACAGCAAATTCAGCGGGTGGTCGCCAACCACGTCGTTGTAATCCTTGAAGTGGGCTAGCATTTCTGCGTAGCTTCTCTCGCCATGAGCAAGGTCAAAGCGATGCTCCACTTCAATTGGATCACCGGTCCAATCAAGACCTGTCGCCTTCCGCATCAGAGGCCCTCGACTCCCATTGATCATGCTACGAATGATCTTGTGCTGGGGATCGTAATTGGGCGCTCCAGGGTCCTCGTTCATGTAGAAACCGGCGTAGCGACGAGTCCGGTGCCACCAGGAGAGCGCGTGGGGATCACTAAGCCCAAGGAGATTAAAAACCCCGAGCCCCTCCCCGTTGTGCTGCCAGTCAAACATGACGGGAAATTCTTTGTAGTACATACCGTCTCGAGCAAATGGAACTTCAACTGTCTTGGCTTCGGTGTATTGCCGTAGATGGCCTTCCCAGGCTTTCCGCACCATGCTGAGAACACGCTTGGATCCGCCCAGAGCGTGTAACGTCGGCCAGTCATTGCAATTCTCAATCGCATCGTCGGGCCCGTCGTCGCCACCCCAACGCTCAACACAAAGGAGGTACCCCCGTTCATCAAAAAAACGTTCGAAAAACTCTTCGCAAGCAAGGCTACTCGTCTCCAATAACTGGCGCTCCAAAAGGGCCCAGGTGGGAGGACTCATCAGATCATTAACCCGAACCTCAGGATCCGCGGCGGACACAGAGGCAGGATGCAAACCCATCAGACACAGTAACCACGTCAACCCGGCAATTCGTACGTGCATTACAAGACCCTAGATTCAAAGAGCTGGCGAGCGTAAAAGTACCGCTGGGAAAACTACAAGAAGACGCGACAACAGACAGCCAAGTGCGCCACATCCTTTTCGTCGGCAACGCGACGACACCGTCAGCGGAACCATGACCGTTTTATACCGGATCAGCAAATCGCCAGGAATCTAGCGCGCCGGGTTTGCATACCAAACCACATTCTGGCTCGCCTGACCAGCCACGAGTAAATCCAAATCGCCATCCCGGTCCATGTCAATGGCGCGAATATCGTAGGCAGCCTGGTCGCGTCCAACCACATGTGTCTCGAAGTTTCCGCTGCCATCATTCTCAAACCAGACTGCCAGTCGATCATCTTTAGCACAGGTCGCGGCGTCCAAATCGCCGTCAGCATCCAGATCGCAGACAACCAGACAATGGGGACCTCGGAGTGTCGGGTGAATGTCATGACGCTTCCAATCAGGCGCTTCGAACCACACGACTCCCTGCGAGTGCCCGCGGGAGGCAATGAAATCAGTCTTGCCATCCCCATTCACATCAGCCGGATGAATGTTCGTCGCACCCGGTTCAACAGCTGAGATCAAATGCCTGGTCCAAACATCCTGGGGATTCCGGGGGGCTTCCCACCAGGCAAACCAGTTCCCCATGCCACTACTGTCTTGCGGCCCCCCCTTGGCACCACTCGCTGCGTCAGGACGACCGTCACCATTGACGTCGCCCAAACCTAAATAATGACTCAAGCCGGGGGCATCCCCACGAGCGAATACGGAGCGGCCCCATGTCTCGTTCCTTGTCTTCGGCCGCCGGTACCACACCAGCGAATTCTTGAACGGCCCCACGGGCTGTGCACTATTCGCCAACAGATCCAGTTTTCCGTCGGTATTCACATCGCCTACCAGCAGCCCGTGGATACCATTTACCCGCTCATCAATGACACGCATCTTCCAGCGATCTTGCAACGGTCGGCTGGGACACTCAAGCCAATAGATCAGCCCAGGACTATAGCGTGCACCGACAAAATCCGGATCTCCATCGCCGTCAGCGTCCAGAGTCTCACTGTGAATCAAACCCAACGGAGGTTCCGCCTGCAACACGACTTCTGTCCAATTCGGCGCCACTAACAGACGAGTCACACTCCCCGCATTACAGATCACGTCGACCCGTCCATCACCCGTGTAGTCAGCTGCCACTGCAGTCGCACAAGATTCGCCTGAGTAAACGACCGTCCGAGGCCACAGGGTTTCAGCAGAGACAGAGAATGCCAGACAAGCGACCAGTAGCAGCGTCCCGCAGATGTATCGACGTATCTCTAGCACCTTGAATTCCTCCAAAGTTGGAAGCGCAGGTCTATGAAAACCAGGGCTATGAAAACACTGCGCTCTGATCACCGTGCGGGGTCAACCGGTTGTACACAGCCACCCGGTTGTCGAAGCCACCTGGCAAAGTACCAGACGAAACCAGCTCGCTTACTGGTAGTCGCCTTGCGAAAGCACGTAGTTCGAGTTTGGCATCAGGGACTTCGTGCCCTTGGGAGTCATCAATTGCTGGTAGACGATGTAGTCGATGGTCTCGTTGACAAAAATCACATTGCCGTCGGACATGGCCATGTTGACACCACCCGAGTGGTAACTGGAAGGCCGCAAGGTCTCGATAATCTGAGGCATATCTTCTTCACGAAATTCGACATCAAAACCGTTGACGAACAAAGATGTCGAATTGATCTTCATGTCATTGTGCGCAAACATCGCACCCGTAGTGTTACGTACCGCACTACCATCCGGTTGCTGTAATGCGTTCAACCAACAAAACACATTCGACGGAAGAAACGGATTCAGTGTCGTATTGATCGGGCTCCAGACCTGCCCGTAGGGTTGAAACAGGTTCGTCGGATCGTAAAAAAGCTTGTAACGAGGTTCATAGAACTTGCCCGGCATGTACCAGCGGTTCGCCTGAATGTTCTCGCTCAACAGCACCGTAGTACTCAATCCGTCAGTCACATCAGTCGCGGTCACGGCAGCCCGCACTCCGGGGCCACGGTCCCGAAAAATACCGTTGGCCGCATCCTGTGCAGGCATCCAGGCCTGGTCAGCAGCAATACCTTTGATACCATTCACGTCCAGAAAACGAGCGGCCGAATTGTCGTTGCGATATTGAATCCAACGCGGAAAGAGCCCGGCATTCGCGACATAGGAGGCACCCGGCCCGCTATCGGACAACTGCTGACCACCGTTGACGGCCTGCGCGGCCCATATGACACCCTCATTGATGTCCGGCCCCTGTCCTTTGTAGAGATTGCCGGAAGGACAGATCCAATTCGCCACGTGCGGTGCCAACAAAGGATTGATGACTTCGACACCGGAACCTCCCAACGAGGTGTCCAGAGTCACCATCCGCCACACATTAGGATCGCTCCAGCGATCTCGAATATCCTGGCGACCGTACTCCGCCGCAATGGCCACATACCAGGAAGCTGGTTTTGACAGAGGAAGATTGCCGTTGGCAGTTGCTGTGTAACGATTCACTGCCAAACCATCCAGTGATGGATTGACAAAGCCTGGATACTTCCGCTTCGTCAGCTCGTACTGTATGACCCCGGTCGCCAGTTGTTTTAAATTGTTGAGGCAGGTAGCTCGACGAGCCGACTCACGAGCCATCTGTACAGCCGGCACGGTGAGTGCCACCAACAGACCAATAATGGCGATCACAACCAACAGCTCGACTAAAGTAAATCCCGCTCGTTTTCGCCCCAACATGGCGTCTCTCCGAAGATCCCAACTAGAATTGGCTGACAAGATGCCTTGGACAGGCAAGCTGCATTATCGCCTATCTGGGGGGAAAGGTCCAGCATAGAGCGGCCGCTTGTGAAGAGAAACACGAGAGACCGAGGAAAACAGGGCAAGCGTTCCGGTTTGCCGCGTTTGAAATTGACTTCCGACGTACTTGCACTCTCCGGCAAAGGCCCTTGGGACTCCCCGCCCAAAACCACC
>CAZITS010000042.1:10725-14323 GCA_964542185.1 uncultured Pirellulaceae bacterium | reverse complement strand
CCCTTGTCGTGAGGTGGCTGAGGCCGTCCGTATCGCTGCGCAGTTGGGGCCCTCCGTTGTCCTGGGTGGAGAACGCGACGGTCTGCCGATTGAGGGTTTTCAGCTGGGAAATTCGCCGAGTGAATACACCAGCGAAGTTGTTGGTGGCAAGAACATTGTCTTCACGACGACCAACGGAACGTTGGCCATGGAGTCTTGTCGCGCGGCCGACCGAGTGTTGATCGGAGCCTTTGCCAATCAGTCGGCAGTGGTCGAATCCCTTGCGACGCAACCTCAGGTAGATCTGGTTTGTGCTGGAACGCACGGTGAAGTGACGCGCGAAGATGTACTCTTTGCAGGGGCAGTGGTTGCAAGGTTGAGTCGTTCAAAGATCGTGATGAACGACGCGTCGCGTCTGGCGCGGGATGCCTGGTGTCATCTTGAATCGGCACCGCCTGATAGGTTGACGAAGGCGCTGCAAGAATCCCAGGGAGGTCGTAATCTGGTCAAGATTGGTCACGGCGATGATATCGCTCACGCGGCGCAGGTGGATACTACCAATTTGCTTCCTGAACTCGATGTTTGCAATTGGCAGATCTATCGGGGACGGGAGTAGCCGATGAAGAGGTACCAGGAGGGCATTTTCTGTGGCATTGCGGTGTTCCGCAGGATTGCCCGCGGCGGGCGGGGCCACGACAACACAATTGGTTCGGGAGAGAGGCCCAGGTTTATGGCACAGGTGTCAACTTACACTACTTGAGCGAAACATCTTTGCCCGGGCTCGGCTCAGTGTAGGGCCGACACTATTTTCAGGGATTCCCACAGCAGAACTAATTTGCTGGTAGGACTTTCCTTCGAGGTGGTACATCCTGACCACGTCAGCTTCTTTGCCAGCCAAGTGACCGATCAACCGTTCCACTTCGTCGGCGTCATCGAAATTGGCTTCGTGCGCCGAGTCTTGTTCTACAGATTCGACTGCGTCGCCCAGCCTGGCCGCGGGCTTGTGCTTGAGTAACTCACGTACTACGACACGGCGTGCTACCACGGTGAGGTAGGTGGCCAAGCTGCTCTCACCACGAAATCGTCGCAAAATCGAAAAATCATCAGCGACGATGGCCAAAAACACCTCCGCTGCCAGGTCTTCACGGTCCTGGTTGCTGATGCGGATCGAACGACATTGGGAGCTGTGGTTTATGACGTGGATGACCAAACCAACAAATCGGTCGGTAAAGTCTTCCCAAGCCTGCGGTTTGCGTTCCAGGCACCGCTGCAACAAGTTGCGGTCAATGTCAGAAAGCACCATTGGACAACATCCTCTTAGAATGGGGGGGATGTAGGGCTGAGCCCCTGCTGTCCTTTGGAGGAAACGCGACGAACGGTTTAGACTCCAGGCCTGATTTGATTCTAGGAGGACATAAAAAACGAGGCAAGGCTGATGTTTTGGCGTTGCCGGTTCACATCGGTTTTGTCGCTTGACATGGCGACGTGCCGCTACTAGCATTTTTCTCGTAGCAAAAATAATACTTTTATCTCAAATCGTTTGCTGGTCAGATGTTGTCGTCAGTACTGTAGTGGTATGCAGGCTCCCCCGGACACCAGTTTGGTCTGTTTTGGGTTGTCGGAGATTATGGCTGAAGCTACTAACTGAAGAGACCGATGTGGATAAGACATCTGCGCATGATGAGTGATTGCGGTCGCTTGGCGGTTCCAGCTGCCTGCAGTACCACAGACGTGCGGGATGATTGATCGAAAACCTGTTATTTGAGTAATTCACAGCCGGATTTGCTGGCAGTTGTTGTGATAAGGAGAAACGGTTCTATGACACATGTCGTTGCCCAGCCCTGTTTTGCCTGCAAGTACACGGATTGTGTGGTCGTTTGCCCCGTCGAGTGTTTTTACGAGGGCGAACAAATGCTGTATATCCACCCTGAAGAGTGTATTGACTGTGAAGCGTGCGTCCCCGAGTGTCCCGTGGAAGCCATTTTTCACGAGGACAACCTGCCCGAGGAATGGGCCCCATTCACTGAATTGAATGCCGAACTTGCGACGCAGTGCGAAGTGATCACGGAGAAGAAAGAGCCGCTAGTTGATAACTAGCCGGCCCTACAGGGCAGATCAGCACTTCGACTCTTGGTGGTTGGCCGGATCGGTCGACGCCGGTGTGCGTAATTGCGCGCCGTTGGCTGGTTGGTGCCGTTTGTGGCCCCGTCTCCTTCGTGGTGCCGTTGCGCGTGACAGTAGCGTGCTTCAGTAGCTTCCGTCTGGCGAGACACCGGAAATGTCTTGCTGGGCCAATCTATAGCGTGCGCGTCGACAAGCGGTGTCCAGCTAGTCTCGTTGACGCGCACTGCTACCGAGATTGGTACCTGCAAACTTAGCCGTCACCAATTACCTGGTCGTAGAATTTTACGTACTCGGTTGCCTCGTCGCTGGCGCGAAGTTGGATCGCGTGGCTCGGATGGAGATTTAATTGGCCCGTGATGTTGTAGGGGATTAACGCTCCCCACTCCACCGTTTCTTTCACGGGTTCAATATGGTCCTGTAGCAGCTGGATGATGGGGCGCAATTTAAATTTCGGATTGCGCAAGAAACCCAGGAGTAATTCCATGGGACAGTTGCCGGCACCTCGGCCGAGTCCCAGCATCGTTGCATCAGCGCGGTTGGCACCAAGGATGATTGACTCAATGGTGTTCGCGAATGCAAGCTGCTGGTTGTTGTGCGCGTGGATCCCGATTTCCTTGCCGGTCCCTTCCAACGCCTGGGTGTATTTATTGTAGAGCATTTCAATCTGCTCTCGATAGAGATGCCCGAAGCTATCGACGATCACCATCGTGCCCGCAGGCGTTTCCTTGATGGTATCGAGCACAGCGTCGACCTCTTTTTCGGTAATATTCGACACGGCCATCAGATTTGCCATGGTCTCGTAACCCAGTTCGTGACAATGTTCGATCATCTGGGCAGCTTCTGAGACCTGATGTGCGTAAAACGCGACGCGGATCATGTCTAGCACGCTCTCGTTAGCCGGGACGATTTGCTCTTTCCAGTCGCTCTTCTCCGCATCCGCCATGGCGGTCAGCTTCAGCCCTGTTTCGGCAGCGTTGTGGTCGCCAACGACACGGTTAATGTCGTCTTCGTCACAATGTCGCCAGTCACCAAATTCGTCTTTCGGAAAGAGGCGGGGCGAGTTCTTGTAGCCGAGTTCCATATAGTCGATACCGGCGGCGATGCAGGTCTCGTAGACGGCCCGGACAAGCTCGTCCGTAAACTGGTGTTTATTTATGAGGCCACCGTCTCGAATAGTGCAATCGAGCACGCGGAGTTCGGGGCGATAGGTAATCCACGGGGCCTGGTCCGACATGTCACACCCTGTTTTGCAATGGAGAGATATAGCTGATAAGGATACTCAGTAGTTCGCTCTAGCCGTACCGGCAAGAAAATGCAGCGTTTGCCTTGCGACGAGCTGGTTGCTTGCAGGCACCCGCGGGTCGCGTTGTCGACCACTTCGTACCGCGGCCTGGCTTGGCAACACGGTGTGTTGGCGGCGTGGTCACCCCGGACCTGTTTTCATTCCTTTCCAATATTGGTCGGTGCGCACCGTTTCGCCAATCCTGGGTAACGT
>CAZITS010000042.1:0-10715 GCA_964542185.1 uncultured Pirellulaceae bacterium | reverse complement strand
AGAAGCGAGGCTCGAAGTTGAGGACGGGTCGGGCGTTTCCTGCAGCCCGAATGTCGTGGATCCGGGGCAATCTCAAACGGGCGGTGACGGCCCGAAAGGCGTCCTTGGGTGCCTGGCGTTTTCAGTCAGCGGCTTGGCGGCTTAATGAGCTCTGTTATTAACGCAACCCTGGTGATGATCGCGGTTGGTTATATTCAGGATCGGTGGTTTGGGCTTTGAATACGCCAGTTGGTGGTCAGGCCACGGCGCGGAGCGCTTCCTGGAATTGATTCAGTGGAAAGTAAGGCTTGCCCGTGGGGTTGGGGGGAAGGTGGTCTGTAACGATCGCGTCTGCTCGCCGCAATTGTTGTGCGGGAATAGGGGTGCTATCCAACACCACCAACAGCTGACAGTCTGCTCGTCCGGTAAATTGTCCAGTGCCGGGAAGCACCAGTACTTCGACGTCTGGGGGCTCCGCGGTCGATCGTGAAGTCAGCTGTGGCAGGAGTTCGGTGACCTGCCCATAGGACTCGGGTTGGCCAGTCAAAGAAGTTGCCAGTTCTTCTGGGTTTCGGTGTATCATCCCACTCAGGCAACGAGTTAGCCTGCTCTTTCGTTGCAGGTATTTGACGTTGGGGCCTGCTTTCCACTCGAGCGCTGCAGAGGGAACGTAGGGGTGCCACAAGTGGTAAGTGAAAGTGCGGTTCATGACCGACTGAATCCGTATTCCGGCTTGCCGGAGACGTAATCGCAAGTCGTCATCTTCACAGCCCCAGCCGACAAAACGTTCATCATAGCCGTTGATGCGTTCATAATCTTCGCGAGCGATTCCGATGTTGTTACCAATTAATTTGGGCTTTTTCTTGTGGTGTACAAGGTTGTACCAAACCGCTTTCCGATGCTGTCGGGCCATACGCCGTAATTCGGCACGTGGCGTCGCGTTGACAAAAGAACCATCTCGAATATTCGAGTCGTTGATTTGCTGCGACGTCGCCTGGTCGAGGCGACAGCAGTCTCCGGCGGAAACGACATGCCTGCGCTGCTGTCTTACATGCCATGAGACGTGATCGGCCGGCAGCAGGCAATCTCCATCCAGGAACAGGAGATAGGGCGCTTGGCTTGCCTTGACTCCGTTGTTGCGGCAACGTGCGAGTTGAAATCCATTGTGAGGATGAGTGACAAACTGTACTTGGAAGTCAACTGTTTTGGCGAATTCCTTGACGACCTGCTCGGTTTCGTCGGTGGACCCATCATCGGTCACGACCACTTCATATCCCCCGGGTACGTCCTGCTGACAAGCGATTGACAGCAAGCAACGTTGCAGGTGCCCAGGGCGTTCGTAGGATGAAACCAGTAGTGCGATTTGAGGGGTGGGCATGCGTGTGTTTGTTCACCAGATCCGAACAGAAAACGCCAACGAATCCAGTTGCAGGGCTAAGAGTGCAGGCGTTTGGTTGAAGTTGAATGGCGACGCGCGAACGCATGTCGCCGACTGTTTCGGCTGCAAAATCTGTGCGCAGGTATAGGCCAAATCACGCGAAGAAGTCAACGTCGTTCCCGAGCGTGCGAGGCCTCTTTGCAGGAAGCTGTTTCCTGTATGTAACTCCCTGCAGCCTGCTTTATGTCTCGGTGGCAATTTGCTCGCGTACTTTCCAGATGACCCAGCCCAGCAAGCGAAAATAGACAAAGAGCAGGCCAACGATGCCGGCGCTGATAAAGCCGTTGGCGAGGATGTTGCCGAAGGCGTACCCGCAGCCGATCGCATACGCGCCGATCAGCATAATCGGGCCTGCCATATAGAACATCGTCCAGCAGGACGTATTTGCTTTCAGGCTGCGCCATATCGGCAGTGCAACGGGGTTGAAGCAGGAGCGGTTCTCGAGCATTGATGCGAAAAGAATAGAGAATAATACTGACACGCTGAGCGCGACAGGAACCAAGGAAATCCACATCGGGACCTCGAAGAAGATCAGCGGAGCGGCGATTATCGCACCCGGTAACGCAGCGATAACGGCTGAATTAACGACGTAGAGGGTGTCGAGTGCCCAGTCCAGGAACCCTGTCACAGGGGGCCAATGTTCGATGTTCAGGGTGCCGTTGGTGGTTTCCCCGGCAATCGTCAACAAGGTGACGGAGAGGAAGCCGATTGCCAGACAACCTGAGACCGACGTCAGTATCCAAAAGGAGACCCAAATAATTTTTGCGATACTTGCATTGAGATCTTGACCAGGAGGGTTGATTGCGAAGTAGAAGCAAGAGGCCAGGATGGTCACTCCGACCGACAAAATCACCCAGTAGCCGATCGTGTGGGGGTTCAAGAGGAACTTGAGCAACACGATTGGCGGGGTTTCGACTTCAAGCCCAGGCTGCTCCTCCTTGAAGTAGGTAGGCTTTTTTTCTCTGGCTTGTTGCAGCGTCTGTTGCGCCATTTTGCGCATTTCTTGATTTTCAGGACGCGCTACTTCTGTCTCTGGTTGCAGTTTTACTAGATCGAGATGGTCACTCTCGGCGTGGTCCGTTGTGGGGCGTTTGCGACGTGCTGTTTTCGGTTTGTCGATCAGGTTCTGGGAATGACAGTCCGGGCATTTGACTTCTTGCCCGACGTCGCGGATGCGCACATAGATTCGCGTCCCGCAGAGTCGGCATAAAATCCCAAATTCTTCATTGGGGTTTACTTCGGTGACCGCGTTACTGTCAGGAGTAACGGGAGCAGGTGGTTGGCGTGAGGAAGGCTTGTTGACCGCCTCCATGGCAACGATTTCTTCTTCCGCTCCTTCACCAACACTGATGGCCCGGGAGTCGTTTTTCGGGATTTTGGGTTTTGCAGGCGAGGGAGTTTCACCGAGATCCGCGAGCTTGTATTCGTCGTCGTCGGTTTCTGCAGAGGTAGCTGACTCACCGCGCCGTGTCGCCGGCGTGCTCTGCCAAGGCTGCGTGTCGACTTCCTCCAGCGAGTAGTCGTCAAAATCGTCTTCATCCGGACTGGCATCTGATCCAGATTGTCTATCGGCTGGGTTGCCAGCGTCCGGCTGAACCGCTGCAGAGGAAGGCTGTTGGGGATTGTGACTTTCGCCAGCGGCCTGTACAGGCGGTTCCGAGGGAGCGGTACTGCTCGGTAGCTCAACCAGAATAGATTCAAGACACTCGGAGCATGTGATCGTCTGTCCGACCTGATCCAAGTGGGCCTGCAGGGGAGTCTGGCAGTGGGTACAGACGAGTGTGAGCTCACCGGTTTGCGAACCCCAACTGGTTACGACCTGTACACGGTCCTGACCTTTGGTGTTGGTTGGTGGTGAAGGCGTACCCGGGACTTTAATCGTCTGTTGGCAGTGGGGGCATTGGGTACGGGTTCCGGCTTGTGCATCCGTCGCCGTAACCGTCTGGTTGCAGCGGGGG
The DNA here is from genome assembly GCA_964542185.1 of uncultured Pirellulaceae bacterium. GTDB lineage: Bacteria > Planctomycetota > Planctomycetia > Pirellulales > Pirellulaceae > UBA9264. The sequence goes on along the minus strand of CAZITS010000042.1, from coordinate 7,340 downwards.
CATGTGAATTTCAAAGGTTCAGCTGGCGTGTGGCTGGTGTTCATCGATCTTGCCAGGTCATGTGCGGGACGCAGCTGGTGGGTGGTGGACCGTGATCGACGGCACAGTACTGATACAGGCGTAATCGCTCATGGTCGGTACAGGGTGTCGTCGGTTACATCTCTTTTGGGCTGGTGGGAACTTTACTTTTGCTAACGATTTACTTTCGCTAACGGTTGGATAATCGCAGGGACATCAGTAATGATCCCATCAACTCCCCAGTCAATCAGTTGTTTGGCGCGAGCGATTTGATTGACCGTGTAGACCCATACTTTCAGGCCCGCGCGATGGACTCGCGCGATATCGTCCTTGATTAGATCCTCGTGCTTCCAGCCAATGAACTGGGCGCCTGTCGACTGGATTGCATGAATTCGCTGTGTGCTCAATTGCTTGTTACCTAATGCTCCGAGAACAGCTTGGGGAGCCAGCCGATGGCAGTCGTTCAGGTAGTCCCAGTCAAACGCTTGAATGATGACTTGATCGAGCAGGTTCATGCGGCGCAAAAGAGTGACGCACGTTTTCGCATCGCCTCCTTTTCGTTCGATTAATGTAGTCGAACCCCGTTGGATAACACGCAGTGCCTGCTCGAGTGTAGGGATGCGCTCACGAGCGAACTTTTTGTCGAACCAGCTACCCGCGTCGAGTCGCTCTAACTGGGCGAGTGTTTGTTTGTCGACAAGTGGATCTTTGATTCCCAGGACACGTATGGCGTCGGTAGTTCGTTTCAAGTTGCGATCGTGGACGACCACGGGTATCCCGTCAGCGCAATGGTAGTAGTCCAGTTCGACCAGATTGGCACCGACATTCACCGCTTCACGAAACGCGGCCAGCGTATTCTCCGGTGCCTGACTGCTGTTTCCGCGATGGGCAATGACGAGTACTTGGGGTGATTTCAGGAGTGCATGAGGGGATGTTTTCGGGTGGTCGGCTGCCTGGCATTGATGTTGCGAGAGCAGGTTAGTTTCTGGCAACAGGCCGCTGATCAGAAGTGCCGCAAGCAGGAGTTTCAGAGTAACACTCAGAGTAACACGATGTGAACTGCATTGGGTAACGCAGTTCTGCCGCTGGCTGTTGACGCTCTGACTATCCGACGCACTGAAACCAATCATGGCTTAGTCTTCCAGGACTTCTGCTTCCCGCACCTTGGCTACCTCGGTAGCACCGTTCTCGTGTGTCTTGGTCAGGTCTTGAACGGACTCTTTGACCGCATCACGTTCATCCTCACTGAGAGTTTTGTCTTTTTGTTCCTGGTCAGCAGCTTTATTGGCGTCGCGGCGGATATTGCGAATTGCGACTTTGGTTTCTTCGGTGAGTTCTTTGATGCGTGCAACCATCTTGCGTCGTACATCTGTTGACAGAGCTGGGATATTAATCCGAATCAAACGTCCGTCATTTTGAGGATTGAAGCCCAGGTCGCTCGCAACAATGGATTTCTCGATGTCTTTGATCGTTCCGGGGTCGTACGGTCGGATAACAATTTGCGTCGGTTCCGGTGCCCCCACGGATGCAAGTTGCTTGATAGGCGTCTGCGAGCCATAGACTTCCACTCGGAGTGAGTCAACCAATCCCGGATGCGCTCGGCCTGTTCGGATTCCCGACAGGTTCGTCTTGAGAACTCCGAGGGCTTTTTCCATCCGTTCTTCAGCATCTAGCAGGATATCATCCGCAGGCATAATGGCTTCAACCTCTTTCGGAAATGCAGCAGTTGATGTGTTGGTATGGGGCACCGGGAGTGGTGCCCACGCTCATCAGTGAATCATACGCGGGATCGAGCGGGTGCGCCCAGTTTTCATATTTCTTTAGTTGGGCAGTCGGTTTTATCCATCGGGCTGTCAGTGAATGCGTTGGCCGGGCGATGCCCCTTCGTGAGCAGTTAGCATGAAAACTTCTTTTTCACCGAGTCCAGCAGCCAGAATCATGCCTTCGCTCACCCCAAATTTCATTTTGCGAGGTTTCAGGTTTGCAACCATGATGACGAGCTGGCCAACCAGTGCTTCCGGCTGATAAGCTTTTTTGATCCCCGCGAAAACCGTGCGAGTTTCCTCGCCTCCAAGACTGAGGGTGAGTTTCAGCAGCTTATTAGCTTCGGGGACGTCGGCGGCTTCAATCACGCGCGCAACACGAAGATCGACGCTGGTGAAGTCGTCGATCGTGCATTCGTCTGCAAGTGGTTCTGCCAGGAGCGGCTCACCACTGTCCGTGCCAGGTGCGGTTGATGCGCCTTCGTCTTCCCGTTCCTTGGATTCTTCAATCATCAGTTTAACGTCCTTTTCGTCTACACGTTTGAGCATGTGCTGAAACCGGGCTACCGAAGTTCCCAGTAGAGGAGACTGGGATTGTTGCCAGTCGACAAGCGGGTCACCGAGAAGGCCACCGACCTTTTCTGCCAATTGCGGCAACACGGGCGAGAGGTAAATTGCTAGTTGGCGAAACAGGTTCAGTGCGACCGTGCAGACGTCCTGTAGTCTGCCGAGTTGGTCAGGGTTCTTTTTTAATTTCCATGGTTCGGCGGATTCAACGTAGGGGTTCGCACGATCTGCCAGGCTCATGATTAGCCGCATGGCTCGGTTGTAGTCTCCGTGCTCATACGCCTGGGCAATTTCATCTCCAGATTGTGCGGCGTATTCAAACAGGCCGCCATCGTCCGGATAGCGGGAAGAGAGCCCGCACTCTTCCACAAATTTAGCAGTGCGACTTCCTAGATTGACAAATTTCCCAACCAGGTCGGCGTTGACGCGATTGACCAGTTCATTCAGGTTCATGTCGAGATCGTCGACATGAGGCCCTAGTTTGGATGCGTAGTAATAACGCAAATAGTTCGGATCGAGGTGTTTCAGGTACGTGGATGCTTTGACGAAAGTGCCTTTGCTCTTCGACATTTTTTCGCCACCGACGGTCAAGAAACCGTGGATGTGAACACGTGTCGGAAGTGAATAGTTTGATGCCTTGAGCATGGCGGGCCAGAATAGGCAATGGAAATACTGAATGTCTTTGCCAATGAAGTGATGAATCTCCGTTTGGTCATCACGCCACCACGCGTCGAACTCTTCGCCCGTGCGGTCACACCATTCCTGGGTTGAGGCCATGTACCCAATGGGTGCGTCAAACCAGACATACCAATAGTGCTTCTCGTCGGTGCCTGGGATGGGGAAGCCAAAGTAGGGGGCTGGTCGGGAGACATCCCAGTCCCGCAGCGGTTCATGCAGGAAGTGTCCTTTGAGGTAATTGGCGACTTCGACTTGCAAGTGATTTTCGTCTTGCGTCCATGCGTCGAGAAAGGCGTGCATCGCCTCGATTTCAACGAAGAAATGGTCTTGCTTGCCGAGAACCGGTGGCGTGCCACTCACCGTGCTAATTGGATTGATCAGGTCCGTAGCGGTGTAGCTCGCGCCACATTTGTCGCAATTGTCGCCGTATTGATTGTCGGCCTGGCACTTTGGGCAAGTACCTGTGACAAATCGGTCGGGCAACGACTCTCCCGTAGTCGCGTCCAGAAACTCTGTGACCTGCCTTTGGACAATCAGGTTTTTTTCCTGCAGTGCCTGCCAGATTTGCTCACAGAGTTTGCGATTGTGTGGGCTGTCCGTGCTACCGTAATTGTCGAATTCAATATGGAACCCGCTGAAATCCCGTTCGTGTTCGGATTGAATTGCGGCGATAAAGTCGCGTTCGGAAACACCTCGTTGCCGAGCGCTTTTCATGATCGCTGTGCCATGTGTGTCGTCGGCACAGAGGTAGATGCAGCGGTGTCCCCTCAGTTTCTGGAACCGCACCCAGATATCTGTTTGGATGTATTCCACGAGGTGGCCGATGTGAATCGGCCCGTTCGCGTAGGGAAGTGCGGAAGTGACGAGAATCCTTCGCTCGCTCATGCAGGCTCCGCGGGTCACCGAGATCGGAAGTAAATGCGAAGCGGCATTGTAGTACTAAAGCAGCTAACCCAGGAATGGGTCTGGAGTTGCCACGGGTTGGGTGGCCAGGAAACTGGTGCTCAACGCGAGTGTGAACCCAAGTGTAATCAAAATGAAGTTAGTGAACATGCCTGGCTCCCTGTGTCTTAGCACATCGTTCAGTTAGACGAGCAGCTAGGCTGTGCAGGTGTTGTTCCAGAAATGATGTTCCCTGGAAATATTTGTGCGTAAGTTGTTTTTTTAAAATATCTTACGATGTTTGTTTTCCGGTATGCGCTGACTCATACAGGAATGGGGTTTGTGTCGTAATGATCTGATCTAGAATCAAAACGATGTCACGTGTGGGGGTGTCGGGCAGTCTACCGCATCGTGTCAGGCTCCGCGTGCAAGTTGCGGTCATTTTCGGTTTTTGACCGATGGCGACACGAAAAACGGCGGTTCGACAAAATTGTCGAACCGCCGTGACGGAATACGTCAAGCTGTAGCTGAAAGCACTACCAGGGTGCCCGGATGTAGAACGCTCCGAACTGGTCGGTGTGCGTTGCCGGGGTTGGAGTTGCGTGCATCGTTTGCTTTTCGCCGTTGTTGATTTCTTGCGGGAAAGGTCGCCGGTATTGATGGTAGATGGGCGCGACTTCAGATTGTGCAACACCCCAGCCCCATCTTACGTGAGTTCGTGCCGTGGGAGGCACGACGAGCGCCAGGGGCCGTCCCCACGCCGTGTGATTGTAGTTGGCGTGCCAAGGAGTCACGCGGGCAGCACGCAAGTTCCAGCGGTCATGGCGCACGCGGCGTCCGCCCAGCAGGTAATAGCCTTCGTGCGGGCGGTGAGGGCCGATCAGGTCTCGCAATTTGCCAGCCTGAGTTTCGTTACTTGTTCCCACTAAAGAGAATGCAACGATTGTGAAGAGGGCAAGTCGTTTCATGGCGACAATCCTGTGTCTGGCTCTAAAGGTATTGGTTGAAGGACGCAGGCGGGTGATATTACCGCGTAATCAGTTTGGTCCTTAGCGAGCTCGCGTCAATTTTTGACGCATAAAATCGAGGACACCGGTCATGCGCGGGCTGTACCACTTGACGGAAGTGCGGTTAAAACCGCGTCCGCCGTTGGAATAGCGGTGGTAGCTGCGGTGGTGGTCGTAGAGTAGTTCATGCGGAAGCAGCGGCTGGTAAGTGTAGTAGGTGTGGCCAACGTTAGTAGGAACTGGCAAGGGCGCGACGTAGAGTTGCGTTGCGAATTGACCGCTACCTGCTGGCACGTAGTAATTATGGAACAGCCCGGGCTGTCCGTACTGCACGGGCTGCGCCTCAACAACTTCGCCGCGGGCCGCGTGGCGCGCGAACAGTCTTCTTGGTTCGTCAGCGCGGGTTTGGTTGGCCGGTCCAATGCCGATGGCGTTGCTGGCCAGAATGACGGAAAGGACAGCGGTCGAACGGAGTAGATTGTGAAGCATTTTGACGTTCCTTCGTGTAGTGCTTGGGAGTGGGGTTAGTTTGGTCAGGGGTGGGCAAACAGGAATCGCCCCTTGTATGGATGTGTGGGAGGAGTTGGGTAGTGATGGATTCGCTGACTGTGGGTAATGTGACGCGAGCTGGTAAGATGGGACATCTGAATGCCATTAGGTTATCTCGGTCGAGGCGGCTTTGGCGGTGAGTGTTTCTTTGGTTGCCAGCTGAATTTGCCCCTTCGACCGGCCACGATGCGTCAAACCGCCTGTATATGAGCCGTTAGAATCGGTACAATCACCCCTTACGGAATCGATTCCAGAGAGAGCCGGGGCAAACGCTCGTATCCCGCTGGCGCTGCTGGCTTGTTACGTGGATAGAGACACTGACCGCAACATTGAGGGTAAAGGAGTACCCGGTTTGAGCCCACATGCGACGAAGGGAAAGGGTTCTCGACAGAAGGAGAATGGGCAGCCTGGGGTAGCTAAGTCGGGGGCCCGTAGGCGGCGTACTACTGCGCAGTCGATGGCTGCTCAGCAGCGCAATATTTCTGTTAGCGAGTTCTTCGCGAAGAATCGTCACTTACTCGGTTTTGACAACCCGCGCAAGGCATTGCTAACAACGGTCAAGGAAGCAGTCGATAATTCGCTGGACGCCTGTGAAGAAGCGGGGATCGTCCCAGAAATCTGGGTCCGAATCGAATGCGCCAAAGGCAAACGTTACACCGTTGCGATTCAGGACAACGGGCCCGGAATCGTCAAGCGGCAGGTGCCATTGATATTCGGGAAATTGCTCTACGGTTCCAAGTTTCACCGCCTGCGAATGAGCCGAGGACAGCAGGGCATTGGGATCAGCGCTGCTGGGATGTATGGCAAGTTGACCACGGGAAAGCCGGTCAAGATCACTACGAAAATTTCGGTTCGAAAACCGGCCCACTATTACGAGGTGGAAATTGACACCAAGCTCAACGTACCGGAGATTCACAATGGCCGGGGCGAAGGTGTTGATATTCCCCCCGGTGAAAAGGGGCGCGCTTATATGAAGCGCCATGGGATCGAATGGGTTTCACATTATGCGGCACCGGAGGGGCAAACGGCAAAGGAGTTGCGCAGTGGGACTCGAGTCACGATTGAGCTGGAAGCGAAGTTTTTGCGTGGTCGTGGGAGCGTTGATGAATATTTGCAGCAGACTGCGATCGCGAACCCCCACGTGACACTTCATTATGTCGATCCGGAGGGGCAAGAGCGGACATATGAACGTTCGACAACAGAGCTCCCTGTCGAGCCCAAGGAAATCAAGCCGCATCCATACGGAGTAGAACTGGGGCATTTGGTTACGATGCTGAAAGACAGCAAGGCGGTAACGCTGTCTCAGTTCATGACAACGTCTTTTTCCCGAGTGAGTGCCGCGGTTGCCAGACGGATTTGCGAGGCGGCGAATCTGACCACGAGGGCTTCCACGCGAAAAATTGGTCGTGACGAGGCGGACGCTCTGTATCAGGCGATTCAGCAGACACGGATTAGTAATCCTGCGACGGATTGTATTTCACCTATCGGCGAGGACTTGTTACTGAAGGGGTTGCATCACGTCGTACCTGGTGAGTTTTATGTGGCGGCTACCCGACCACCGGCAGTGTACCGAGGGAATCCGTTTCAAATTGAAGTTGCGCTGGCTTACGGTGGTGGTAATAGTGTTGAAAAAGTAACTCACGAAGTGCTGGTTGAATTGCTGGGTCATAGTGATGCCCGCACGCTGCGCCAGTTTCTGGTGAATACTTTTGATGGCATCGGTGCGGACTCGGCAGATCGCATCATCAAGAGCTCTGGATTTGGTAGTCGCCAGTCACCCGCTCGCATGGATCCAACGGATATTAACCGTCTCTTGGACGCCATGCAGAACGTGACGCTCTCTGAAAAGCAGAGTATGCAAATCATGCGGTATGCG
>CAZITS010000041.1:0-14641 GCA_964542185.1 uncultured Pirellulaceae bacterium | reverse complement strand
CGCTGTGTGTGGGTCGCCTCGCTCCCCAGGGCATGCGCAGCGCGCGCAAGACCGGTTTATGAACCGCTGGGGGAAGTGTCTGCTGGGAGGGCTCTAACACGCGGTCGGTGGTCAGCAGGACCGCGTCAAACATACCCAGGGAAACCAACAGATCGACGTGATGGGTTCCCGCAGTGGTTTTGATCTGACCCGCGTGCCGCCAAACATAACGTCCGCCACCCGGACCACCCCGTCCACCCATGACCAATTGCTCGTCCACCAGAATCTGCACGTTTCCGTAGCCACCATAATGCCGTATCCAAACCTGATACGTTCCTGCCACAGGAAAGTCAGCAACCCAGGTCAATTGGCCTTGATTGCCGGCCGCACACCAGGCGGCCCAGCGACCCAGTGGTTTGGTTCCGCCGTAGGCTTGTCGCAGGGGGAAAAACCCCCAGGCGGGCATCAGGGAATCCCCAGTTGCCCAGAGTGTGGTGGCGGCTTGCTTGTTGTTTGCCGGTTGTCCGGGAACCTGCGACGACATCAGTGGGATGGCCAGCATCACGACAACGGTGGTCAGCGAGCAGCGGCCAGACCGGAGCATCAATGTCACTTGAAAATTGCCTCAGTATCAAGAAATGGAAACGCCCAGCAGAGTCAGGCCGCAATTGCCGGCCAGAGCACACTGGGAGTATGAAGTGTAGTGAAAGCGGTCGTCAATCAAGGGCTTGCTGGTGGAGACCTGAACTGACGGACCTCCTGGCGCTGTTGTGCCGGTCCTTACTCGGGTTCCAGGGGAGCCTGCAACGTTTGCCCAGCCACACGGATCCCGCCGCGAATTCTGCCCACGTTGATTTCACCGTAACGCTCGGCGAATGCGGCGGGCAGCGGTCGTCCATTGCGCGCCGACAGCCAGAGTCTTAACAAATGGCGTTTACGGGCAGGTTCCGGGTAGTCTTGATACGCGGTGCGGGCATGGAGAATCTGGTGGTTGTGCAAAAATTGGATATCTCCTGGTTGAAAATCCATATCCAGGCGGAAGGTGTCACTGGCAGCCAGTTGGTCGAGCAGATCCATGGCTTCAAGTTGCCCGTCGGTCAACCTGGGAACCTGATCGAAGCGCTGGGCTGCAGTGATAAAGTCACGGGCGTAGACCGTGGTCAGCAGTCCGGCGTGGTGATGAAAGATCGCCAGCGGGTAGGTGGGGTCTTTTCCCGGAGGTATTTCACCTTTGCGATCGATGTGAAAAGGTTCTGCCAGTACCGCCGCCAATTCGGGTCGACTTTGCATTATGCGGTTGTACAAACTGGGTGAACTGGCGATCGCGCTCTGTCCTCCTTGCTTTGCCGGATGCAGGCAAAGGAGGCCGACGATATCTGCGCTGTCGGTGTGAAAGAGATGTCGGTAATTAGTTGCGTAGACACGGTGTAGCGGGTTGTGTGGATCGTGGCCGATGTCTTTGACGTGTCCCAACAGGTGTCCTGCTGCGTTTTGTGGTACTGCATCTCCCAGCCAGGTACCGATACCAAAATACATCCGGGCAATGATCTCGCGATCGAATTGGCCGACCGGTAATCCGCGCAGCAATGTAAAGCCGCGGCCGAGGATTACTTCACGTTGCAGTGCCTGCAGCTTGGGGCCGAGTGTGGGCAATCGGATGTCGTGTCGGGTTAACTGCACAAGAGGTACATGCCGTGTCGATGTCACGGCTTTTTCCAATTCGCCCAGATCACGCGCATCGAGGCAAATAATCCAGTCTTCACGGTCACGCATCGTCTCGGCGGTCCACGCCTGGCGTCCACGATAAAACGGTGGCGTTTTTGCTGACGTCGTCATCCGCTGTCGAGTCCTCTCATACCAGCTCATTGCCTCTGCAGTTTACAGACTGGTTGTGTGTTATCGCAGCGCCTGCACACGTTGTACATGTTCGCTGCCCATCTGATGTCCGGTTCCTGATACCCGGTTCCTGGCGAGAGCCGGCTGTCGTGAGGTGGTGTCACCCAGCGGGATGTGGCGGAGTTGATTTGTGCGCCGGTCGTTGCCTGTTCTTGCGCGATAGAATGCCACTGTGGTGGCGAGCTCAACTAATTTTTCGCCACGGACCAGATCTTCAATGTGAAGTTCTCTTCCAAAAAACCGGCACCGCGCTCTTTACCACCGCTGGCAAGTTTATCACCGTCGGGGCTCCAGCTCAGGCTGGAGACCTTAATCTGGTGTGCGACAAAAGCATACGCTTCGGTGTTCTGGGTGATATGCCAGATGGTGAGCGAGTCGGTGTTCCCCAGTCCGGTGCTGCCTGCCAGCTGTGTGCCGTCAGGACTCCAGGCGAGGTGTTCCGCTCCTGCACTAAAAGTACCGGCTTCTTTTCCACTGGCTACATCCCAGAGGCTGACTCTGAGATCATTGGCACTGGCTACGAACTTTTCCTGAGGACCCCAGACAACGCTATTCACCATCGCGGAAAAAGTGGGCATCTTGATCGACTGGTTGCCAATCTTTAACGACCCCGATCGGAACGTCTTGCGGAGTTTCCCACTGACGACATCCCAGATATCGATAATTCCTTCACTGCAGCCAACGGCGATCTGGGCACCATCTGGACTCCATGCCACACTCAGCGCGCTATGTTCGAAGTCAGTATAGTCGAGCGTTTGTATCCGTTTTCCTGTAGCGGCTTGCCAGACAGCGCATCCGTTTTCAATTAATCCTGTCAGCGACTGGCCGTCTGGACTCCAGAGGATCGCGCCGGAGGATCCCAGCATGAAGTGGCTTTCCACCTCGAGCGAAATGTGCTCAGCACCGCTGTCCGCGGCAACGACCCGCAACCTCCCCGGCGCCTGCGTACCGTCTGTAAAAGAGAGTTGGCCTTCACTCTTGATTGCCAGTCGACTGCCGTCAGGACTCCAGTGAACGCTATTACGGGTGGCAGCAGGTGTTTCAATTGCCAGGAGTTCTTTTCCGGTAGCGGTGTCCCAGACTTTGACTTCCGCAGGCTCGAGTTTGCCCTCATCGTCACTCGATCCTGTGGTGCCGCTGGCAACTTTCTGGCTGTCCGGGCTCCAAGACAGGTTGTTGATTTCCGCAGCAAAATCTTCGATGACAAGAACCGGTTTCTGAGAAACCGTGTTCGTCTCTTCCGACAATCGTAACTGGACACCGGCAGCAGTCCCGCTGGTTGTTGGACTCGCGCTGCTCGTTTCGACAGCCGATTCTTGGCTGGTCTGGCTCTGGTCCACCAGTGTGCCGTGGTCGACGGCGTTTTCCGAATGGTTACTTGCACCACAACCGGCCAATCCCAATAACAGCAGCACTCCTGGCAGACGCACCATATTCAGCTCCTTCAGTATGCGGATCCAAGTGCACCACTATAGGGATTGCCAGCCTTGGTGGCAGGGTGTGTAAAATGCGCAAAAATTTACACACCGATCTGGGGGGCAGAGCCGCGCGATCGAGACGTTCGGAGCGCTCTTAAAGACCGGGGAACGATGGCAGAGGTAGCGTTTTTCCTGGGGACCGCTTTCGTCTACCTGTTCAGTCGTTCCGCTGATCTCGTTCGTCGAGAGATCGATTGGGTTCGCCGGGGGTTGGCCTGAGTGGCCGGAGCGAACCTGTGTGATCCGGAAATCGTCCCTGGGCGACGTCGGGGATCTGTTTTCCAAACTCGACCCGGTCGATCAACATCCGCCCAGCGGTAAGCGTGATCACTTCGCCACTTTGGGACAACTTGAAGTTGGCGTGCAGCCCCTCTTCAGCACCATCTTCATCGGCCCAGATCACCAGGTAGCCTCCTGCAGCAATGACCGTTTTTTCGGGAATTTCCCATTTGAATGGGTTGGTGGGATCGTCGCTGAGGTACATGCCCGAGAGATCCACTGCTGTCTCACCATAATTTGTCAATTCAAGCCAATCTTCCAGCTCGTCTTGAGGGTCTCGGTTGCTCTTTGTATGTGCCGCCAGAAATTCACTGATCGCGACGGTTGCTGCTGTGCCGTCGTTGGGTTCGATCGAGATGTGACCCGCGGGTGGTCGTACCGGGATCGTATTCAGGTCCCGAATCGCATCATGTGCAAGCAGGAAATTACGCCGCTGCCCGATGAACTCGAGCAGACTGGGATTGCTGGCAGGCGGACCGTCCGCTGCGGGGGCTGTGGCAGCCAGGAAGGCGTCCAAACTACTGAGCTTACGTGTATCGGCGGCCACCTCCTCTGCCAATAACGCGCGGTATCTGGCAATCACGGGTGCCAGCCGGTCGCTGTGCAAGCTCACTGCGGCCAGTGCGCGCAGGTAGTGGAGGTATTTCTGTCGGTAGGCAGGGACGGCCAGGATCCTGCTGCGCAGCGGCATCCGCTGGCTGTCCAGCCCTACCAATGGATCGAGTTCATGCCCTCCGGAACCGCCGAAACTTCCAGGAAAACCCCGGCCGCCTTCTGGAGGGAAACCTCTCCCGCCTCGACCGCCGGGTGGCCCACCAAAACCGGGCGGAAATCTTCCGCCTCCCGGACCGCCTCGACCCCCACGTCTCCCGCCGCCGTGGCTCGCCTTGAACGCTTCATTCATATCATGGGGGATGATGTGAAAGACGCCGGTCGGATCCCGGTACATGCTGTAATCACTGGCCCGTGTCCAGTAACCGTCACCGTTGACCAGCGCGACGTCGAGCGCCAGGAATCGCAGCAGTCCATCGACATTGAGAATCGGTTCGATCGTCGCCGGGAGCTGCTCGGTTGGTGTCTGGTTGAGGACCCGGCAGAGTTTGATCAGTGCCAGCCACGAAGCGCCTCGGTCTTTGGATTTGATCTCAAAACGTTGTCGATAAGGCTCGAGTTCATCCCCCAAATCACGCAGCCCACCGTCCGCACCGGGACTGCCAGGAACTTTCCATCGTGCGCCTGCGGTCACGCCATAGTTCTCACGAATGAAGTCCGTGTTGAATTGCTGCACGTTGCAGTAAATCCCCCAGCTTTCTCCATTGATCACCACTTTCATGAAATTCGCTTTGGGTACGGGCAGGTAGTCTTGTGCCACCAGGGAGTAGAGGACGCTACTGAGCATCGAGGAGTCGCCGCTGGAGTTGAGGAGATTCAGCGTCTTGTATCCGTACAGACGCTGGTCTTCATGCACCAGGTCCATCGTCAGATTTAAAGATCGTTTGGATCCTGCCGGTACATGACCGAACGAAGACTGCCCGCGAAAGCGGATGCCGACCAGCGGGAAGGGAGTTCCGTCGACGGTGACGGTGGCGGGCAGGGCGACATCGGTATGTTTGAAGGCCGCCATTTGCGATTCCCAATCGTCCGTATCGAATTCGATAAAGACGGTTCGCAATACGGCCGGGTCGTAGAGTGCGGCGTCTGGATAATGGTCGGCCTCTTCAAGTGTCACTTTGGGACCAGGCCTGCCAGGTTCTCTGGCGGGACCCCGTCCGCCGCCGGGACCGCGTCGGCCGCCAGGACCCCGTCCGCCCCGTCCGGACCCACCGCGATCAGCGAGGGCGGCTAGCGCCCGTTTTCGTTCATCTGTGTCGAGATACCCATTTGCATCCTGGTCGAATTCGGCCGCCAGTTGCATCTGTGGGCGGTTGGGGCCCATTCCTCGACCGGGTCTGCTACCGGGACCGCCAGGAAAACGTGGCAGCAGCTCTTCGAGTGTCAATGTGCCGTTGCGATCGCGATCCAGGCCGCGCAGGATCTCTGGTGCACGGCGCATTTCGGCAGCCGAAATTTCACCATCCCGGTCGGTGTCGAGCGCGAAGGACAAGGGGTCAGGGGGAGGGCCAAACTGGGGTTCGAAACCGTCGCCGTTACCCGGTGGCTGGGCCGCGCACGTACAGACAAGCAATGTGGCCAGGCCTGGCAAACACAACCAAAAACGGAGATTCCATGTGATCATCAACGAGCCCTTGAATGCAGGCGACCCTTGGATGCAGGAGAGACGTGTAACCGTATTCTGATCGCTGTTACCCTATCGAACAACGGCGTATTGAGTGTTGCGTTGCCGTCAGACTGGCTGCGGCACGCTCCTGGCAGTAACTGATCCGAACTAACCCTGTTTTCGAGTGGAAATTTCGCAATGTTTCCCGCGCCGTGCGGAAAAATGACCAGCGCGGGGTGGCGATCGGCTACCGGTTTTGTGACCGCGTTGTTTCTGGCAGATCGGCTCCCTGTATGGCTGCCCGTTGTGGTCTCAGCAACGTGTCGAAAAAATTGCGTAGAAAAGATCCAGACTGGTAGGGCCAGGTTTGTTGGAACGGCTCGCTAATCAGCTAGAATAATGGCAATTCCTTTTACGTTTAACGAGCCGCTCGCAGCAAGGCAAAGATTATGACGTTTCGGCAACTTCCACGTCGTCAGTTTCTGCAGGGAACCGGTTTGGCGCTAGCCAGCGCACCGCTACTGGCCGGCGCGGCCGAGCCGGAGGCAGGCCTGCAAGGTCGCCTCTACAAGACACTCAAGATTGGTATGGTGGGCGTGCCGGGAAGCCTGACAGACAAGTTCAAGGCAGCCAAGGCGGCCGGCTTTGGTGCCATTGAACTGAATGCGCCTGGTATCGACGTGGCCGAAACGAAGAAGGCCATCTCCCAGAGCGGTCTGCCGGTCGACGGATCCGTTTGTTCTTCGCATTGGCAAATTCGTCATACCGATAAAGATCCAGCCAAACGCCAGACAGCGCTGGAGCATCTCAAGCAGGCGCTGCGGCAAACCAGCGCAGTGGGTGGTCACACGGTGTTGCTGGTGGTGGGTCATGGCAATGATGGACCGGAACAGGAGATTTGGGACCGCAGCATCGAGAACATTGCCAAAGCGGTGCCACTGGCCGCAGAATTGGGTGTCGCGATTGCCATTGAAAATGTCTGGAATCATTTTTGTTACGCGCATGGTAGTGGGGCAAAGTGGGATGCAGACCAGCCCGCGGACAAATTTGTGAAGTACGTTGATGCATTCAATTCACCCTGGGTTGGCATGCAATTTGATATTGGCAATCACTGGAAATATGGGAATACGGCCGATTGGATTCGGGCTCTGGGGAAACGCGTGATCAAGTTGGATGCCAAGGGGTTCTCGCGCGCCGAGAACAAATTTACCAAGATCGGTGCAGGTGACCTGGATTGGAAGTCGGTGTCCCGCGCCCTGATGGAGATTAACTTTTTTGGCTGGTGTGCTGCCGAAGTTGGCGGTGGTGATCAGGCGCGGTTAACTGAAATCTCCACCAATATGGACCGCGTGTTCGGACTAGGTTAAACCACTTGTTCGCAATCTTATCCAGATTGTCGCCTATGTTTTGATCGCTCAGACAGATCTACTTCAAACTTATTGCTTATGAGGCCTTCATCGATGCATGTGAATTTGAATCGCCGTTCTCTGCTGGGACACTCCTTCTTCGCGGCCGCGGCCCTTGGGCCGGCTTCCCGGTGGGCGGGTGCTGTGGAGAAAGCACCGCTGTTCAAGATTTCCCTGACGCAGTATTCGCTACACCGCATGTTGGCCAGTGGGAAGCTGGACAACATGGACTTTACGACGTTTACGCGCAAGGAATTTGGGATCAACGCGGTTGAATACTGGAACCGACCCTTCTTCCAGCGGGCTGAGGATAAAGCGTATCTGGCCCAAATGCGGAAGCGCGCCGATGATGTGGGGATCCAGGGCCTGGTGATTTTGATTGATGGCGAGGGAAATCTCGGAGATCCCGACAGCGCGGCTCGCAAGGAATCAGTACAGAGGCATCACAAATGGGTTGTGGCGGCCAAGCAGCTTGGTTGCCACTCGATCCGGGTGAATGCCCGCTCAAAGGGTAGTTATCAGGAGCAACTCAAGCTCTCGGCGGACGGACTACGGCAACTGTCCGAGTTTGCCGCGACGCTAGAAATGAATGTCATCGTCGAGAATCACGGCGGTTTGTCATCCAACGGCGAGTGGCTGGCGAAGGTGATGAAAACGGTCGGACTGAAGAACTGCGGCACACTTCCGGATTTCGGAAATTTTGGTGACTACGACCGGTATAAGGGGGTGCGCGAAACGATGCCGTTTGCCAAGTCGGTCAGTGCCAAGGCGCATGATTTTGACGCGGCGGGTAATGAAACCAAAACCGATTTTCTCAAGATGATGAAGATCGTGCTGTCTTTCGGTTATCACGGATACGTGGGGATTGAATTCGAGGGCGGCCGGATTTCCGAAGTCGAGGGCGTCCATGCCACACAGCGTTTGCTGAAACGCGTCCGTAAACAATTGACGGTTTGAAACCGCTGAGAGTGAAAACCTGCCGGGCTCATCCCAGGCCGACCTTGTGGGTCGTGTGCAGGTCCGCGCCAGCGCACTAGAACCGTCGTGGTCCTCAGCCTTTATTCCACCGAGTTTCAATTCCCTGCCGCTGCAGCAGTGACTGGAAATCCTGTAACTGCTGGCCCGCTTGCCGGACGCCCGCCGGTGGCAGCTGCTGATCGATTGCAAAACGTGCGAGGCAGCCAGCGGCTTCGCCGATTCCCCATTCCACGGGATGCAATCGGTAGCATCCCGTGGTGATGTGGGTGGTCGCAATATTCTTGGCGGCGGGCAACAGGTTCTGGACGCGCTGTGGGATCAGTGCGCCGAGTGGAATTTGGAATGGCAGTGAGGCGAAGTCGATGTAGTTGTCGCCGCCCGTGCTGGGGTGCAAGTCAATGGGGTAGCTTCCTACCCCGACTGAGTCGAAGAAGTCAGCAGCCCGCACACGTTCTGCTGGCTGCCCCGTGGCCATTGCGCGATTTTCACGTCCCACATGTTCTTCGCGAATCGTAAACAGACCACGGATACGTCGTGACTCTCGCACGTAGGGCTGTTGCGCCAAACCGTCTTCCGTGCCCATGATGTCGGGTCGCAAACGCAGGCCCGGAAAACCCTGCCTGCCATCATCCCGCGGCGCCTCGGTTTGTAGCCAATAGAGAAGTGACAGGCTGAGTTGCTTTGCCCGGTCGATGTGTTGTTGCCGTTCGCTGGCACTGACACCCACCAGGTTACCAAGCAGATAGTCGTTTTGCGGCCAGTTCAGCAGGCTGATGTCACTGTCGTAACTCCCCGGGAGAAACTGCCGGGCCTCAGCGATCCGCCGATACCGCCAGAGGTTGAGGACGCCCGCGGTAGTCGATTGGGACGGATGGAAACCGAGCGTTTTCGGTTGTCCACTGCGGGGATGGGTGTAGGTAAAATTGAGTAATCGACCAGGCCAGGGAGGGGATAGTTGGGGCGTGTAACGGCGCCAAAAGTCGTAGTCTTGCGGGCGGTCGATGGTATGGTCCTGCTGTTCCAGGTAGTCGACGGCCAGACAGACTGTAAAGGCTTGCTGGTTTGCTGGGTTGGCCTCTTCGGCCGCGTGTAATTCTCCTGTGTCAGCACGCGATTCCGCGCCAGTGACGAACTCGGTCCCAGTCAGCGGGAGCAGATCTCCCAGCTCGGTTGCGTCGAGGAAATAAGACCCCTGCAGCACGCGTAATTGTTCCGACCGCAGTGAGCGTACCTGGACCGCGCGAATCCGATCGCCGTCAACATCTGCACCGACCGGTGCGTAACCGGTCAACAGAGACAAACGTCGGCTACTGCAATAGGGTGCCAGCCAGGCGCGCAGGACTGCGTGTGCGACCCGTGGCTCATGGCACAGTCGCGAGACGCTTCCTCCTCCTGGATTTAAATGAACCTGGTCCCGAAATTCGGGCGCCAGCGGATAATGCTGTCGATAGTAGGTGCGGATCCTCTTGCGCAGTTCCCGGTAGGATTTTGGTGCACCACGTTGCTCGATCCAGCGATGTTCATCCGGTGGTACGCCCTGGGAAGTCAACTGACCACCAATCCATTCGGCAGGTTCGGTCATTACGACCCGTAGTCCCAGCCGCAGGGCGGCCAGAGCCGCGGCGCAACCGCCGAGTCCACCGCCGATAATCACGATGTCGGCTTCTTGTTCCTCGTGGCGTGGTTCAGCACGTACCGGCACCAGAGGGACCATGGCCGACAGTGCTCCCGTGGCCGCGGTCAGACTTTTTAGAAAGCGCCTGCGCGGTTGTGACCGCGGAGGCCGTGCGGCAGGCGGTGGGGTATCGGTGGGGTCCATCGCGACCTTCATGTGGGAACAAATCGGCACCGCGGATCGGTTTCCGGAGTCCGTTACGCGCTCATCGGCGCGGTTTGCGGGATGCGTGTCCGCGAGCTCCGCTGTGGCCTTTCGTTGGCCGCTCCCAGGTTGAGAATCAGCAGATGCCACAGCGCACTAACGGATTTGAGTCCAGGGAGTTTGCAGCGCCGTACGTGGCGCCATTTGCGGGTATCGGTAGTAGGTTTGCAGACAGAGGGTTGCCAACGCAGTTGTATAAACGCGTCCTCCATAGTTGCCCCACACGGAGTCGGGATCCCAGCTGCCCGCTTCCGGACCATCGGTTTGTTGTCGTGGGAGCAGGGTTTGGAGGAGCGCTCGGTTCCAGGTTTTCCAGGGTTCACCGCCCAGTTGAAACAACCCCAAACTGCCGTAGTACCAGTAATAGTAATTGATGGGAGTCGGGCTGGGTAACGACCGTCGCAGCAGCTCGACGGCACCGGTTTCGATGGCAGTATCACGAGGAAGTTGCAGGAAGAAGCGGCAGACCAGCGCTTCGGCAGTCATGGAGGGAGTGGGACGTTCTCCGCGGCGGTAGCTGGCCAGCCCCGGCTGCCGTGTTGAACTCACGCTTTGCAAAAATCGCAGCATACCGGTGCGCGTCCGAACGGGGACTTCGATGCCGGCCAATTGTGCAGTTCTCAGTGACATGACTTGCCAGCCGAACTGACTGGTATCACCGCGGTCGCCAGGCTGGTAGCGCCAGCCACCGGTCGTTGGATGCTGGGCATTGAGTGTAAATTGGACACCCTGTTGCAAATAAGGCTGAAGTCGCTGGTCATCGCTGGCAACACAAGCTTCTCCAAGTGCCAGTAGCGCGATCCCGTGGCAGTACATCTGGGCGTACAGCCCGGCGTTTCCACCTAAATTTCCGTCAGCTGCTTGCTGTCGCAGCAGGTATTCCAACCCGAATTGAATTGACTGCCTGGCTTCACCTTGCAGATGGGTTTGTCCCGACCCCAGTAACGCGAGTAGTGCCAGCCCGGTAATCCCGGAATCCGCGTTGGCTCCAGCGCGGTTGCGTTGGCGGTCGGCCATGGGCGCCTCTTGGCCTCCGCCAAAGCGGGCTGCGTCCCAATGTCCGTCTGGCTCCTGATTGGCGACGAGCCACTGGAGTGCGGCCGCGACAGCCCGTTCCGTGTGTTCGCCACCCCCACCGCTGAGAACGATTGCCGGACGACGGTCCGCAGCCCGGTGTGCGTAGCGTGAACGAGCCCTGCGCGCGGGTATTTCGCTCGCATCGGTAGCCGGGGTTGTGGTAATCGGACGCGCTCGGTGCTCGGTGGGTGCTGGCGGCGCAGACGCAATGTCAGTAACACTCGATTGTCGGCCAGGCGGATGGGGTGCGGGAAATGCCTGGGACGCGTTTGTGTCTAGCGGTCCAGGCGGTGTGGCAGGGAGTGAGCGATTCACGGTGACGAGATTCTCGTCGCGTGGTGCCGGATTCTGGTCGGGGAGCGCAGGATCCTGGTTGGAGTCTGTGTTGACCAGATCGGGCGCCTGGGAGGGATCAGGAGGCAGTTGAGAACTTTGCGTTTCACTCTCAGAGGGGACTGGAGGTGTTACCGCTGGGAGCGCTGCAGCCATTGGGTCGGATGTTGCGTTTTCCTGATCGGGAGGAGCTGTTTTGTCAGTGAGTTCCTCCGATCGGTCGGGTTCTGCGTCCTTTGCAGGGGCTTGATCTAGTGGAGGATCGTCCACCGTCTCCGGTGCGATGTCGTCGACCAGGGCTGGTTTGGAGACATCGTTTGGTTCGGGGGAAGCGGACCGATCTGCAACGGATTCGGTATCCACTGTCGGTTGTTCCTGGTTCGGTACCGTTGCCGGCCTGGTAGTGCTGGCGGGTGTTTGTACCACAGAGTCAGTCGACGTGATTGCTGTTTGCGCCGGTTGAGGATCAAGTTCTGCGGTAATGATTTTCAATTTGAAGACGGTCTCTTCGGGAATTGCCGGTGGGTTGGGAAGCAGGCTAGTGCTGTATGCGTAAATGGCCAGCAGGATGTGCGCGAACACCGACAGTACGACACATTTAGAGATCGGCTTGGCCTGGCCCCAGCGTGTCCGTGTCAGTATGAGTAACGCGACCGTAAAGACCGCCAGGCCCAACCACAGCAGGGTGGACAACAACGGGTTCTGCGTCACTCCAAAAGGAGCTTGTAGTTGGCGGGCGGACCATTCGAACCACCGCATGATCACTCCTTTTTCGCCAACCGCACGGAGATTCCCAAGTCAGAAATACCCGCTTGACGGCACGCCCCTAACACGGTCGCCACGTTTTGCAGAGGCCCATCTGCGTCGCCCCGTACGATGACACCAAGGCGATTGTGTTGCGTACGCGCCGAACGGAGCTGTTCGATCAGCTCGTCCAGGGACAGTAATTCCTGTTCCAGGGCGACGCGTCCGTCGCGGTAGACGTTAATCACCCGGTTCACCGGTTGTGGATTGGGTTGATCGGCCGCCGAGATCTGGGGAAGTTCCAGTTGGAGTTGCCGTTCCAGTTCGGTGAACTTGGTCCCGACCATGAAGAAGATGATCAACAGAAACACGATGTCGATCATCGGTGTCAGGTTGACGTTTGGCGTTTCGTCGAAATGCGTCTTGAGAGCCATCGAGATTCTCGTGGGGGTGCCGGCAGAGGGCTGCGTTACGGTTGTGGCAGTCCCGGCGGGTCAGGCGGCCTTCTTGCGTTGCTTGGAGGTTGCCGCGGGCTCGAAGTGGTCGGCTGCAATGACATCAACAATTTGTTGCCCGAGGGCGTCGATCTCAATGATCAGGCGATCCACGCGACTGCCGAAAAACAAGTAGGCGATGAGTGCTGGAATGGCAACGGAGAGACCGGCGGCGGTCGTCAAAAGTGCCTGGCCAATTCCTGCGGCCAACAATTCCGGTCTGCCCATGGCACCGGCCTGGACGATGGCATTGAAGGCGCCGATCATCCCCAGCACCGTGCCGAGCAGTCCCAACAGAGGGCTGATCGTAGCGATGCCGTTGAAGAGTCTGAGGTAGCGGCGCAGTTGATTGGTTACACGCTCGCCCTCATCGATGATCGCTTGTTCGACTTCGACGGCAGGTCGTCCCCACTTCTTGACCGCATTGGCAAACACGTCGACAACCGGACTGCGATTTTCAGTACAGAGTTGTAATGCTTGTTCGCGATCGAGCTGTCCCTCGCGGAGTTGTGATAAGAATCGTTTTACAAACGGCCGTGGAATGACTCGTCTGCGGCGGAGACTAATCGCACGTTCGAAAATAAATACACACAGGATGAAGCTACAGGCGGCAATGGGGATCATCAGCGGGCCACCATCCTGGAGCATCTGGATCAACCGCTTGGTTGGATTGGCAGTGCTGGCGGATGCCGAGCTGTCTTGTGCAGAAACGCTGGCCGTGGTGATCGCGAGCACCACGCAACTTGTCGCGCAGCGTGCCGACCACGTTGCCACTAGAGACAGCCTGTCCATACCGCACCCGTTGAGTGGTTCGAGAGAACACGGTCTCTGGCCGAGACCGACGAACGTTGCGTATGGCTGTCATCGGATCAGTGGCTGGAGCCGAGTGACGGTTTTTCCGATTTTTCTTGCTCAGGTGCTAGCAGTGCATGCGCAACAGTCTCATTCCAGTACTGCCGGACTGCGCACCACCGGCACCAGAGGCGCTTCTCCTGGAGTTGTGTCGGTCGTTGGTGCGGATTGCCGCGCCGGTCGCGCTTGCGGTAGTTGAAGTGATCGGTTCTGTGGGCGGAGTTGCGGTTTTTCTGAAACCGCCGCAAGTTTGCGGGGAATCTGTATGCGGGTTCCCACGGGCAGTTGATAAGGGTTGGGTAACAGCCGGCTGTTGAGATCGAGAATTTCTTGCCAGCGATTACTGTTTCCCAGGTATTGTTTCGCCAAATTTCTCAATGTGTCCTGGGAGGTCAGGACATGTGTGCCCACGGTATCACCAACGCGCTCTGGAAACCTTTCAGTGGGATTGTGTGGGAACGGATCGGTCGGCACCACAATCTGGGGTGGTTCTTCGGAATGGGTAGTGGTTTCCAGGAGCATTTCGTCTCCGGCCATGTCACGCATGCCAATGGGAGTGACTTCGATGCGGGGACGGTTGTTTCCAGTAGCTACCGTGTTTCCAGTGAGTACCGTGTTTCCAGTGGGTACCGTGTTTCCAGTGGGTACCGTGTTTCCAGTGGGTACCGTGTTTCCAGTGGGTACCGGGGAGGTATTGGCCGCTACGGAGAGGTCAACGGTCTGGTGATTTTCCTGAAGTAACAGAGGTTGACTCTGCGCGGCGCTGTCCCGATCGGCATGAGGCCGAGGTGTGGATCGACGAAACGGCAGCGCGGCACAGAGACCAAGGCCCACCACGCAAATTGCCCTCAGTAGTTTTGGCATGGGTGGATTCCTCTCGAATCTGTTTGTCCCGTACGCGAGCGGGAACCGGTCCTTTTTCTGTTTCGGAAATCGGTGGTCCCGGCGCTGCGGATTACTCGATCAGCGCAACAGAAGCAGTCGAGATCGTGCCCCGTTATGCCAAATGTGTTGGATTTTTGGCTCTT
>CAZITS010000040.1:14342-14655 GCA_964542185.1 uncultured Pirellulaceae bacterium | reverse complement strand
CGGTGCGTAAGACGCCGGCCACCCAGCCCGCATCCGAGCCGAGTCCCAAGTCTGAACCTCCCTCTGCTGGACCGCAGATCGTGGTCGCGGATGATGCAATTGCGTCCCAGCCGGTCGATTCGCCCGTCGCGTCAACTCCACCGGCGATCGTCGTTGCGGCTTCAGCTTCGGGTGCTGTGGAACCAGCTCTGCATACGCGCCGGCAGCGTCGTCCATCCCGGAGCGGCCGGCCGGCTTTACCACCGGGCGTGTTTGCTGTGGTCGGGATCTTCGCCGGGCCCGTGTTGATCGTTGGCGTTTGGTGGTTGTGGGG
>CAZITS010000040.1:0-14332 GCA_964542185.1 uncultured Pirellulaceae bacterium | reverse complement strand
ATCCGGTGTTGCAGAACGGGCTGGCGGATCAAGTAGTGCTCTGCCGACAGGGTTGGTCGATGGCCAGCAGGTGGTGCCGGATGATGGAGAGCAACTCTGGAAATCCCCGACGTGGGGTGAACCGATCAGTTTTGAGTATTCACCTCCTGGGGCTCAGTTGTTTTTTGTGGTGCGGCCCTCGGCATTATTAGCCAGCGCTGAGGGACAACGGGTATTGCAGGCACTAGGTCCCGAATTTGCCGCTGCCAGGAAATCGTGGGAGGAAGACGCTGGCGTCGGTTGGTCTGACATCTCTCAGCTGGTTATGACCTTGCACCAAGAGGCGCTCCAGTTGCGTGTGGCGTTCGTCGTGAAGTTGGGTGATTCCGCACAGGCTCAAGAGCTGCTGGAACGCTGGGGCAGTCCTGAGCAGCAGCAAGCGCATGATCAGACGTATTACCAGAGTCCGAAATGGTGCTATTACCTTCCCGAAGAGGCGGCCAGTGTCTTCGTGATGGGGGGTAAAACGGAGGTCGAAGGAGTGCTGGAGTTTAGTGGCAGGGCCCCGCCCAACGGCGCCATTGAGAAACTGCGCAGAGTTTCCGATGCTGACTATCATTTCTCACTATTTTCGACACCGTTTTCGATGACAGGTGAGTTATTGAGGGACGGGCGGGATTATTTTTTTGGACCCGCGCGCAAGCTTCGCGAGCCGCTGGAGGCCTTGTTTCCACAGGGACTCGACGCGTTATCGGTAAGCATGCACTTTGGGGAACAGTTCTATTTGGAGACGCGTTTTTTTGGCCGCACTCGGGACCGCCATGCTTTGGCGGCGGATTTCCACAAGCGGATTGCTGAAATTCCAGACCAAATCGAAAGGTACAGTGCACGAGTGCTGCCGCACCCGTACTGGCGCATGGTGGCCAATCGTTATCCAGGCATGGTTCGATTTTTGCATCGCCAGTTGCGGATTGGAGTCGGTCGAGACGAAGCGGTTATCAATGGAGTTCTGCCTGCGCCGGCGGCGCATAACCTATTGTTTGGTGGGACCATGTTTTTGATATCGCAGCCAGGTGTGGCGTTGGTTGATAACTCGGCGACAGAGTCGGCCGGTCCTCAAAGTCTAGAGTTGCTGTTGGCGTCGAAAATTGATCTGTCATTTGATCAGCAATCGTTGGAGTTTTCGATTCGGGACCTCGGTCAGGAGGTGAAAGATCGCTATCCGAATCTTCCATTTGATTTCCGTATCCAAATCGTGGGGACGGATCTTGAAAACGATGGTATCACGCGCAACCAGCAAGTGCGTAACATCAACCTGAATGGCAAGTCTCTCTCCGAATCGTTGACCGAGATCGTGGTGGTTGCACAGGCAACTGGCAAGCCACCATCTCATCCGGATCAGAAATTGATCTGGGTTGTGGGGCCTGATCCAGAACAACCTGACAAGCAGATTGTTTTGGTCACAACACGGTCGGCAGCGATGAAGAACAATTACACTTTGCCGGCCGCATTTCGTGGTAATTAACCTGGATGGTGTCCGGAACCCAGTTGTCTTGGTCTGAGTACCCTAACACCCGTAACTGGACAGGGTTTTGTGCTCGCGACACACATCCAGAGATTTGATCTTGATGACCATGCATTCCTCTGGATTTCTGGCTGTCACCCTTCGTTGCCTGTCCGTCAAGTTGTAGTAGTTCGAGGCATTGATGACTGATCCCTGGACTTCCTGGCAATCGGCTCATCAGCGGGTGTGTCAGGACTTGCTTGCTGAACGTACTCAGAATGGTCACTGGGTTGGCGAACTTTCCAGTTCCGCGCTCTCAACAGCGACTGCCATCAGTGCGTTATCGGTTCACAGACGAGAGTCGCACAAACGTCAGACGCTACCAGATGATTCACTCATCACGGCCGGCGTCGATTGGTTGCGGCAGCAACAGAATGCGGATGGTGGGTGGGGTGATACTGACAAGAGCCACTCTAATATTGCGACCACGATGCTGGTTTGCTCGGCATTCCAGTTAGCGGGTGCAGCCCGTTTGTTGCACGAGCAGTTGGCCGCGGGTGAACGTTATCTGAAAGCAGCTGGTGGCCTTGCTGGCTTGCGTCGTCGCTATGGCCGGGACAAGACATTTGCTGTACCCATTCTCACTAATTGTGCGTTAGCAGAAAGAGTTGACTGGCAGGAAGTTGCCCCGCTGCCTTTCGAATTGGCTTGTCTTCCACAGGCGTTGTACCGTTTTGTTCAACTTCCGGTGGTGAGTTATGCGATTCCTGCGCTGGTCGCAATTGGGCAAGCTCGGTTCGTCCATCGACCACCTTGGAACCCGGTGACGCGGATCACCCGGTGGTTATCAGTGGGCCGCAGCCTGCGTGTATTGCGACGTATGCAGCCAGAGAGCGGTGGCTTTCTGGAGGCCACACCGTTGACCAGTTTTGTGGTCATGAGTTTGGCAAGTATCGGGAGGACGGAGCATCCTGTGGTTCAAAATGGTGTGCGGTTCCTGGTTGAGTCAGTTCGCGCGGATGGAAGTTGGCCAATCGATACCAACCTGGCAACCTGGAATACGACGCTGAGTTTGAACGCGCTTGCCGCCGGAGGTGAAGACATTGCCAGGTTGGGCACGGATTGCCTGAACTGGCTGCTTGCTTGCCAGCATCTTCGTAGGCACCCGTTTACTGGAGCCGCACCAGGCGGCTGGGGTTGGAGTGATTTGAGCGGAGCGGTACCAGACGCTGACGATACACCAGGAGCCTTGCTGGCACTCGCCTACTGGCGGGACGCGCCGTCTTGTCGGGACGAAGAGCGAGCTCGCGCGAGTGTGGCGGCAATGGCTGGAGTACTTTGGCTGCTATCAATTCAAAACCGTGACGGTGGCTGGCCGACATTTTGTCGCGGTTGGGGAACGCTACCGTTTGACCGCAGCGGCGCCGATCTTACAGCCCACGCCATTCGTGGAATGCTTGCTTGGCGCGATTCCTGGCCGGCGGAACCGAAGATTGCGGCCAGGATGAAGCGAGCGGTCGAACGCGGTTTTGAGTTCTTGCGCCGAAAACAAACCAGTGAGGGAGCGTGGTTACCCCTGTGGTTTGGCAACCAGGACCACCCGCGTGAAGAAAACCCTGTCTACGGGACCGCCAAGGTTGTTTTGGCGTACGAGGCGGCAGGTCGCCTGGATTGCACCCAGTGTCAGTTGGCGATCCGGTGGCTCTGCGATGTTCAGAACCACGATGGAGGCTGGGGTGGATCGTTTGAAGCGATGCGAACAGAAGGGGGATCCAGGGTATTTCCGGCTGAGATTGCGTCTAACGCCAGTAGCGTCGAAGAGACCGCGCTGGCTCTGGAGGCACTCTTAACAGATCCCGGTCGCGTGCCCCAAGATGTGATTTCCCAAGGCCTTAACTGGCTCACAGTGCGTGTCCAGCAGGGAACCTACAGGGAAAACAGCCCGATCGGTTTCTACTTCGCAAAGCTTTGGTATCATGAGAGGCTGTATCCGTTGGTATTTGCTGCAGCGGCCCTGGGGCGGGCAGTCCGTCAAAGTGAACGCTCTGGCAAGTCTCAGCGTGTCCCGCTGAGTCCTGGTTGATTCCTGAGAAATAACGGTTTTCACTACCGCTGGTGGCAGTTGTTGAGTGTGACCTGGTCACGGCGTGGTATTGAAGATGGAAAACATAGAGGATGTCACTTTGTCCAACTTGACGACTATGGATCACCTGGCAGATTCCGCCGAGTCTTCCTCCGTAGGCCAGAATCGGAAATCGCGCCGCCGCAAGACGGCTCACTTGAAAGATGTGCCCCAAACGCGCGAGCTTCGCGAGAAGTTGCGTGCCAAGTGTGCGGAGGTAACCGATACGCTCGACAAGAGTCGGCCGCTGACCAAGGATGAGATGGAGGGTTTGGCGCGTGCAGTCCTGGAAGCGATGGCGCTTCCGGAGGGATTGCTTGGTTGGACGATGGTGGTGATGGCATCGGAGTTCTGGCGTGATCAGGTCGCGGGTACGGACCCGTCGCGTCGTTTGTTCCTTTTGCCGCATTGTCTAAAGCACGCAGAGGGGTGCCCTGCGGATTACGATGAATTTGGTCTCGATTGTCGGACTTGCGGTGCTTGTAGTATCGCGGACTTTCGGACAGTAGCTGAGGATATGGGTTACAAGGTACTCGTTGCCGAAGGGTCGCCGATCGTCCTCAAGATCATCCTCAGTGGTTACGTCGATGCAATCGTCGGTGTGGCTTGTCTGAACGTTCTTGAAAAGGCAATTGACAAGATTCTATTAGCCGGGATTCCGTGTATGGCGGTGCCCCTGTTGTCTAGCGATTGTCGAGATACTTCGGTCGACGAAGAGTGGGTACACGAGATGATTCATCTCCAGCCGGCGCAAGCCGCACCCCAGACCAAGACGTACGTACATTTGATGCGAGCGGCTTCCCAGATGTTCGAATTCGACGAACTCGAACGTCTGTCTCCTCGAATTCGTGGTGGCAAACGTGCTGCTGAATGTAATGGTGACGGCCTGGCGGGGTTGGACCCGATCGCAGCAACTGAGGCGGTCGCCTACGATTTTCTATCCAAAGGCGGCAAGTACTCCCGGCCCTTCATCACTCTGGCGGTATACGATGCGTTGACGGGTGGGCACGGCTGTGGAGTTGATGGGCCGCAACACCTCGAGGCGGTTTCGGACTCGGTGCGCCGCACCGCAATGTCGATCGAGACGTTCCACAAAGCATCGTTGGTTCATGACGATATCGAAGACGACGATCAATTTCGCTACGGCGACGAAACGATTCACCGCCGCTTTGGCACCCCTACAGCAATTAACGTCGGTGACTATCTGATCGGATTAGGGTACCGGCTTGTCAGTCGTGAACGAGCAGAATTAGGTGCTGAGGTTGTCGCGGATATTTTGGATTGCCTGGCAGATGCACATATGAAGCTGTCCGAAGGGCAGGGTGCGGAATTGCTTTGGCGCGATGCGGCGAACAAGGTCCTCAAGCCGATCGATGCCCTCAAATTGTACGCGCTGAAGACTTCACCTGCGTTTGAAGCGGCATTACTCTGTGGTGCGCGGTTGGCTGGGTCTGTTGAGAGTTACCGGCAACCGTTGAAGCAGTTTTCCAGGAATCTGGGAGTGGCATTTCAAATTCTCAATGATTTAGGTGACTGGGAAGGGGACTCAAATAACAAGTTGGTAGCCGGTGGCGATGTATTGGGAGGACGTCCTACACTGCTCTGGGCCCTGGCTCTGGAAAGCCTTTCTCCCGGCTTGCGTGATGAGTTGGTTTCTTTAGTCCAGGACGACGACGGTACGCTGCCCGAAAAACGGATCCAAAGAGTACGCCAGCTCTACCACGAAGCGGGTGTGTTTGAACAGGCTCACCGGCTGGTCGACAAGCATCAGCAGCGCGCTGAGGCGATTGTTGGTGACATTGAGTGCGAAGAATTACAGCGATTGTTGCACTTTTTGATCGACACAATCCTGGAGCGTCCCGCCGAGTCCGTGGAAAGTGGACCCGCTGTGGAACTTGAACTCTCGGCCCCGAGCGCCGCGAAGTAGTTTTTCCCACAAAAGGCACCCTGGCCGCTCAACCAGCTCGCGCAGACATCCGAAAAAAGGGACTTCCGGTGACGCAGGCTAATCGATCCACCCCTGAGCTGCAGGCGCTGGTCGACTTGTTCTATGATGTCCCGGAATCTTTGGGAACGTTTCGCGAGGTTTCCAGGGATGAGCTTAACGCTGCGGCTCAAGACCTGCTCGACCATGACGAACATATGACGGTAACGGTAGAGGATTACCACGGTTGTTCCGTATCGGTTGAGGTCCTGGAAACGCGCACCACCGACACCCATTACGCGCGGAAGATCCTGTTGCGTCGCGAGCGTGACTCCGAGGTGGTACAGTTCGGGCTTGTGCGCCTCAATTTGAGTTATTTAGATCCTGCGGTGCGGCGCGAAATCGAGAGCCAGCAGGCCCCATTGGGACGCGTACTGATCGAGCACGACGTACTGCGGAAAGTCCGGCTGTTGTCATTGTGGCGGTTGGATCCGGGCCCGGAATTGTGTGAGTGGTTTCAATTAACGACTCCGGTGACTTGTTTTGGACGCACCGCATTGATTTATTGCAATGGGGTTCCCGCAGTCGAGTTGTTGGAAATCGTTGCGCCTTCATAATCCAGTCTTGTCAATAGCTGCGGTGGGCTAAAATAGTGTTGGTGCACCGACAGGGGCAAACAGACATGTCTGGACCACCTCGTCTGTTTGTTTTTTCACGGGCGGCGGACTTTCCTCCGCACAATTCGTATCGTTGTCGTTGCCGAGCTTGACAGATTCATTTCCAAGCGAAGTTGCCAGAGAGTAGTTGGATGCAAAGTGACTATGACGTGGTTGTAATTGGGGGTGGCCCTGCCGGTTGTGCAGCTGCCACACTGGTTGCCGAGGCAGGTCGCAAGACTTTACTCGTGGAGCGGGAGAAAGTTCCTCGTTTTCACGTCGGTGAATCATTGATGCCGGAAACCTACTGGTGTTTTGAGCGGTTGGGCATCCTCGAAAAAATGCAGCAGAGTCCATTTGTACGGAAAGCGAGCGTGCAGTTCGTAGCCAGCTCCGGGAAGGAATCGCAGCCGTTTTTCTTCAAGGAACATGACCCGCGAGAATGTGCCACGACCTGGCAGGTGGAACGAGCTGAGTTCGACCAGTTGCTGTTCGAGAACGCTCGTGAAAAAGGGGCTGAATGTCATGATCAGACGCGGGTGCTTGATGTCTGCACCTCTGGCCAACGGGTGGAAGGTGTACGATTGCAATCCGCCGATGGTGCCCAACATGAGGTGCGTTCAAAAGTCGTCGTCGATGCGACGGGGCAGCAGGCGCTGATTGCGCGTCGCATGGGAGTACTGGTCGAGAACCCAGCCCTCAAGAAAGCGGCTATTTGGACCTACTACCGTGGGGCGCGGCGGGACGCGGGCGAGCATGGTGGTGCGACGCTCATTTTCCACACACGTTCCAAGGAATCGTGGTTCTGGTACATCCCGCTTCAGGATGGCATTACGAGTGTTGGAGTCGTTGCCGACAACGACTACCTGCTGAAGGATCGCGGTCGGCCGGAAGAGGTATTTCAGCAGGAGCTGGAGAATTGTCCGGCGCTACTTGCACGCTTAGCGGATGCCGAGTTGACGCGCGGTTTTCACATTGCCAAGGAGTTTTCGTATCACACCACTCAGCATGCGGGTGACGGTTGGGTGCTGGTGGGCGATGCCTGGGGTTTCATTGATCCCATCTATTCTTCGGGCGTCTATTTCGCGTTGCGATCAGGTGAGTTGGCGGCTGACTGCATTATTGAGGGTTTCCGAAACGGGGATCTCTCGGCGACACAGCTCGGCCGCTGGACTGAAGATTTTGGGGCAGGTACCAAATGGATTCGCCAGTTGGTTGATGCGTATTACACCAACGAATTCAGTTTTGGCAAGTTCCTGCGAGAGCACCCAAAATATCAGGGTAATCTCACTGATTTACTGATCGGCCGCATTTTCCATGAAAGCGCCGGCGAGATCTTTGATGAAATGCAACCTGCGATCCAGCATGCGAAAGCGAATGCTGCGGCGATGTTGCCTTGAGTGCCATCTGTCCGGCTTGCTCAGGTGGATTCTTCGTAGTTGATAAGACTGAAGATTTCCAGCGGCGCTAGCCGATCGGCGCCACCTAGTCCCATCAGGTGAACCAGAAACGCACAGCCTACAAGGTCGGCGCCAACTTGTGTGAGGAGTTGACTGCAGGCTTCAGCCGTGCCGCCGGTGGCCAGTAAATCGTCCACGAGCAAGACACGCTGCCCTGGTTTTACGCCGTCGACATGGATTTCCAGGGAATCTGTTCCGTACTCCAGTTGGTAGTCGATCGAATGAGTCTCGAAGGGCAGTTTTGCGGGTTTACGGATTGGCACAAATCCCGCGCCCAATTCCACAGCCATTGGCGCTGCCAGAATAAAGCCACGCGCTTCGGCCCCGGCGATGAGATCGATCTGCTGATTGCGATAGGGCTCGGCGAGTTGGCGGACGGCATCCGAGAACGCAGCAGGGTCGCCGAGCAGTGGCGAAATATCGCGAAACAGAATCCCCGGTTTAGGGTAGTCAGGGATATCGCGAATCAGGGTTCGTAAGTCAGGCGACGAAGGTGCGGGCATGCTCTGTGATCCGTGTATTCGAGTAGCGGAAGGTACAGGTCGCGTTAGTACGTCGGCACGGTCTCCTGCGAACCACGCGTTGTCTATTTTAATGGACTGTTAGCGGTTACCAGTCGGCTGCGGTCAGAGATGTCTTTACGGCACCAGGCACCGTTCCATCGGATACACTTGACCGCGGTGTAGGCTTGCAATTTGGCGGCAGCAACCGTTTCTCCCAATGCGGTGACGCCGAGCACGCGCCCGCCATTGGTGACCACCTGGTCGGAATCGGACAACGACGTACCCGCGTGGAAGACTTTGACGTCTTTCACCTGGTCGGCCTCGGCCAGACCATGAATTGGTAGTCCTTTCTGGTAATCTCCCGGATAGCCTTCGCTGGCCATCACGACGCAGAGTGCGGGCCGTGGGTCCCACTGCGGTGCTGTTATCGTATCCAGACGGCTTTCGGCGGTTGCTAACAGCAGTTCAAACAGATCGCTTTTTAGCCGCATCAACAGCGGTTGGCATTCTGGATCACCAAAGCGAACGTTGAATTCGAGCACCTTTGGACCCTGATGTGTAATCATCAAGCCAGCATAAAGGACACCTTGGAAAGGCTGTTTGGATCGCTTCATGTGATGGATGGTGGGTACCAGAATGTGTTCTTCAATGTGTGAAATGAGATTGTTGTCGACGATTGGGGCAGGGGAGTACGCTCCCATTCCACCCGTATTAGGGCCACGGTCTCCGTCGTAAGCCGGTTTATGGTCTTGTGCAGGGGGTAAGGTCACCAGGGTCCGACCATCGGTAATTGCCAGTACGCTGACTTCTTCACCGTCGAGACGTTCTTCGATGACGATACGGTCGCCGGCGTCACCAAATTCACGGGTTCGCGCCACACGGTCGATCGCGTGTATTGCCTCGTCTCTGGTGTTGCAGACGACGACACCTTTTCCAGCGGCCAGGCCATCGGCTTTGACCACGAGAGGGACATCTTCGTCGGCGCGAGGATAGCGGTCGAGAACATACTTTGTTGCGCTTTCAGGTTCGTGGAACACCTGGTATTCGGCAGTCGGAACATCTGCCTGGCGGAGTACCTGCTTGCAGAAGACTTTGCTGCCCTCGAGTTGCGCGGCGGATTGTGAAGGTCCGAATACGGGGTGTTTTTCTGCACGCAAAACGTCGGCGAGGCCTGCTACCAGTGGTGCTTCTGGACCGATAACGGTGAGGCTAATTTGTTCGCGTTTGACAAATTGAGTGACCGCTTCGAAATCGTTCACATCCAGTGCGATGTTTTCAGCATCTGCGGCGGTCCCTGCATTACCAGGTGCGACAAAAACCCGCGAGACCTGCGAGCTCTGTCCCAATTTCCAGGCGAGCGCGTGTTCACGACCACCACTTCCGACCACCAGTACATTCATACGGTTACCCTGTTCAATTCCATGAGTCGTGGTGTGAGCGTCGCATGATTTTAGTGCGTGCTGGTAATCCGTATAGCGTCGCGCAAATTTTTCTTCGGTGATCGCTACTGGGAAGTGTTGACTTGGGCGTCGCAGGGCGCAGGCGCCACGGCAGGGTTGGCCGGCATCCGCCGCTGCTTGACGTCGCGTTGCCACGCTTCGGCTGTACGTTGCGGCGTAGCACTGGTGCTGGTTCCCGGCTCAATCGAGTGGTTGGTCGCCGGCAACTGCCGGTGAGCTCGTGTCTTGTCGGTCGCCGTCTGGGCAGGTCTGGGGAGCGATCGACGCGTGGCAGGCTGTAATGAGGTGGTCTAAAAGACGAGGGATTTCTGGGGAAATTAGGCGGCTTCGCACGCGTTCTCTGACGGCCAACACGGCCTGATGTTTTCTGTGCGCCGCGCAGTGGAGAGCGAAAACCCAGCACCGATTTTCGATTTGACCTGGCAACAGTTCAAATAAACCCATACGTGATCACCGATTTGTAGCTGTTTCTGCTGTTGCTCGTTAGAGTTATGTTCACGAGAACACGCTTGACAAGGAGTTCCAGAGGACTAAAACACGAGTAGTTTTCTAGGTTCTTACCACCGAATCTCCCGCCCAGCCTGCGTAAAGTGCGCAAGTCATTTGCGTGTACGTACTTAGCTTAGGTGATTGGAGTTGGTAGTTTGGCGAGAGCATCCTGATGCCTGACAAAGATCCGGCAAACATGTCGGTTGAAGAGATTCTGGCGGCCTGCCGTGCAGATGACGGGTTGGAGAGTGCACTTTCGGATGTGCCGGCCGAGCCGGCAGCGGCTGAGCCGCCGCCGCCGGTTGCGGAGTCCGATTCAGCGCCTGCCGAACCGGTCAGTGCCCCACCCGCCAGCAGCAAGCCACCCGGTGAAATGTCGGTTGCTGAAATGTTAGCCGCAGCCCGCGCCGAGAAGACGGGCGCGGGCGACACAGCGGAGACGCCCGCCGCGGGGCCCGCGGCCGCAGCAGCGCCTGCTGCCCCGGCCAGCAAGCCTTCGCAGGCTATGTCGGTTGCTGAGATGATGGCGGCAGCGCGCGCTGAGAAATCTGCCCCGCAAGCGGCTGCCAAACCCAAGGCGGCTGCCAAGCCCAAGGCCGCGCCGAAGGCGGCTGAGAAATCTCAGGCTAGTCCAGCACCAGCTGACACCGGTCCACGTAATACGGCCAGTGTGTTGTCGATGGCCCGCAAGCAAGTCAAGCCGGGACCGATCTCCAAGGCTGAAGCAGCCGAGCAGGGGAAATCCATTCCCAAGGGTGCTGGCAAACCGAAGCTTGCCGTACCCCCGATGCCGAAACGACCTGACTTTGCTGGCAAGTCGGCTGTGCCAGCAGAATCGCGTCGCGGCTTTTTCGGTTCGCTGGCCGCTGTTTGTTTTGGTTCCGCTTTGGCGATTGGATTTTCGACGTTCAGTCTGACTAATCTGTTGTGGGTGTTGGGTCTGGCTCGATTCATGTTTCCCAATATCCTCACAGAGCCACCGACGCGCTTTAAGGTGGGTTTCCCCGATGGCTATGGTCCGGGTCAGGTCGAGACCAAGTTCAAGGCGCAGTTTGGTGTTTGGATTGTCCGTGCGGATTATGAAGGACAGTCTCAGATTTTCGCGCTGCAGTCCGTCTGCACGCACTTGGGTTGCACGCCGAACTGGCTCGAAGCCGAGCAGAAATTCAAGTGCCCCTGCCACGGTAGCGGTTTCTACAAAGAAGGTATCAACTTCGAGGGTCCTGCACCGCGACCGCTAGAACGATTTGCCATTAAGTTGGCCGATGATGGTCAGTTGGAAGTTGATAAGAGTCAGAAATTTCAGGAAGAATTGGGGCAGTGGCAGGACGCGGCGTCGTTTGTGCCCGTGTAGGGCTGGCTCTGTTCCCCACAGGTTGGATGTTGGATTGTTGGTTACTCGGACCCGACTGGCGGGTCGTTTGCTGAGGGAATTACAGCGGCATGGCATCACTCGGCGACATTATTCGCGAATCGCAAATCTGGAAGAGTGTTTTTCGGCATCCCCTGCCGGTGGACCGCCGCAATCGTGTGGTGGTGATGCTCACCAATTTCTTCCTGCACTTGCATCCTGTTTCGGTCAAGAAGCAGGGGATCGCGTTGAGTTATACCTGGTGCATGGGAGGGGTGACGTTTTTCCTTTTCCTGGTCGAGACCATCACCGGCGTCCTGCTGATGTTCTATTACCGGCCCACGCTGGAATGGGCGTACAACGACATTTTGGCCCTGCGCGATGTGGCGTCCCTGGGGATTTTGCGTGAATTGCACCGCTGGGGTGCGCACGCGATGGTCATTACGGTCTGGCTGCACATGTATCGTGTGTTTCTGACCGGCAGTTACAAGCCGCCGCGTGAGTTCAACTGGGTGGTGGGTGTGATTTTGTTACTGCTCACCCTGTTGCTTTCGTTTACCGGTTATTTGCTGCCTTGGGATCAACTGGCCATCTGGGCCATTACCGTCGGCTCGAATATGGCTCGGGCGACGCCTTTCCTGGGATTTGAAGGGCCGGGGGCGCAGCTGTTGACGGTGGATGGAATTGACATGATTACGAATGCGTCTGACGCCCGTTTCGGATTGTTGGGGGCGAGGTTTGTCGGCGAAGAGACACTGAATCGTTTTTACGTGTTGCACTGCATCGCGATTCCTCTGGGAGCGGCGCTGTTGATTGCCATCCATTTTTGGCGAGTACGCAAAGATGGTGGGATCAGCGGACCTCTTTGAGGCGATCTACGATGGGGTGCGAGGCAAGCGGTTGAGAGGAGTTTACCCGCCTTTGGTGGGGTAAGTTTGAATCACGCTCACGATACGCGGTGGCGACGTACTGATGCATGGAAACGAAACTGAATTCCTGGAATCAATCACCGGCTTTGTCGGGTCCTGGTACCTCTTTGCTGCGCTGATGAATACCGGCGCCGCCTTGTATCTGTGGCGCTCGGGAAGGGTCACGACGTTAGTGAAGGTGGCCGGTGTCGGGTTGAATACCCTCGTTCTCTGGGGGCTGGTGGCCACGGTGTTCGTCACCTTGTCGGGTATTGCCTTTGGCGGCGGTGTCGGTGGATTGCGTTTGCCACAGGGTCTGCGCGACGCGCTGGATGGGGTGATGGCGCCCCAGTATTACGTGACGGGCATGCTGGTGTTCCTGGCGATTTTGTACGTGGCCCGCCGGTTTTTCGTGAAGCCCGTGGTCGCCTGGGGTGGTTTGAATTTCGTTCTGC
Organism: uncultured Pirellulaceae bacterium; assembly: GCA_964542185.1. Lineage (GTDB taxonomy): Bacteria > Planctomycetota > Planctomycetia > Pirellulales > Pirellulaceae > UBA9264. The sequence continues at coordinate 1,521 of CAZITS010000040.1, read as the reverse complement.
TCTACATGGGGCTGTCGATCACCGACCCCGATTTTGCCTCCATCGTTACCAAGCCGGACAACGTGCCGATTGTCGGCCTCGTCTATCTGCTGGGCTTCTTTACCTGGCTCGGAGCGTACAAGGCGGTCCTTAATGACGATCGTCTGGCGGAGGGGCTGGAGCCTCTGGAGAAAGCGGATGACGAAAAAGTTCTCGTCTGGCCAGACTTGGTGTACACCGAGTTGATTTGCATGGTGGCCTTGACCGCCCTGCTGCTGGTCTGGGGGATCTTGTTGCAGGCACCGCTGGAGGAAGCGGCCAGCACGGTCAAGACACCAAACCCGTCCAAGGCGCCGTGGTACTTCCTGGGACTGCAGGAGATGCTCGTCTATTACGATCCCTGGATGGCGGGGGTGGTGTTGCCCAGTGTGGTGGTGGCTGGACTGATGGCCATTCCCTACATCGATTACAACAAGGCCGGCTCTGGCTATTACACGATTTCGCAGCGGAAATTTGCCTACGTGACGTTCCAGTTTGGCTTCCTGGTGCTGTGGGTGACTTTGATCGTCATGGGGACCTTTATGCGTGGTCCCAACTGGAACTTCTTCGGGCTCTATGAAACCTGGGATGCCCACAAAGTCGAGGCCCTCAATAACGTCGATTTGTCGGAGTATTTCTGGGTTTCGCTGCTGGGGAGTGCCCGGCCGAGCGCGCCGCTGGGTTCTTCTGGCGCGGTGTCGCTGGGTTATATCTTGCTGCGGGAGGCCCCCGGTTTTCTTTGTGTGTTTCTGTACTTCGCGGCCTTGCCACCAGCGATGGTGCTGGGTTGCAAATGGCTGGAAGATCGGCCGTTGTTGAGCAAGCTCCGGATTGTCGACATGAAAGAGCTGTTCTTAAGGGCCGGATTCGTACGTTATATGGTCATTTCTCATCTCCTTTTGTTGATGGGTTTGTTGCCCTTGAAGATGGTGCTGCGTTGGACCGTCAACATGAAGTACTTCATTTCGATTCCGGAGTATTTCCTGAACTTTTGACGTTTCAGCGTTGCCCCGGAATGTCGCGGGCGTTTACCGATGTGCTGCTTTCCGGTAGCTGAGAAACAATGGCTGTCCGGATTTGTGACAAGAAGAGAGATTCATGCCAGCTACGGAACAAACTTGGCGCAGCCAAAAAGGCATGCACGTCATCTTTGCGATCTCAGGGGTCGTTTTGTTGGCGTCGACGGTTTGGATGTTTCAGGCCGATCACGATCGGCAGTGGAAGGGTTTCCAGAAAACCGCCCGGCGGATCGAGTTGACCGGGATCAAATGGCGGCAATTGCAGGCCAGCTCCGATGACCTGCTGCGCGAACGCGAGGCCAAGGAGCAAGAGCTTGACACTGCCGGTCAGCAGCTGTTGGATGCTGATCTGATAGCGGAATTTTGGGAACTGGCAATAGATTCCGTTGATCCTGGAGCGTCGACGCGTACCGGCCAGCTGGCTGCCATGCAAGCGCAGATCACAGCCGTACGCCAGGACGAAGAGAAGGCGCTCGGGAAGCGC
>CAZITS010000039.1:0-14900 GCA_964542185.1 uncultured Pirellulaceae bacterium | reverse complement strand
CGACAATGCCGACGTGATCCGCCGACTGGACAATCCTTTGCAACCAGACGGGGGTCTGGCTGTATTGCGTGGCTCGTTGGCCCCAGGTGGGGCGATCATCAAACGTAGTGCCGCCTCCCCGCAGCTGTTGAGTCACCGTGGTCCAGCAGTTGTGTTTGAAGACCATGAAGATCTATTGCGGCGCATCGATGATGACAACCTGGACGTAACGCGGGACAGCGTACTGGTCATGAAGAATGGGGGACCATTGGGAGGACCAGGAATGCCCGAGTGGGGACTACTGCCGATTCCCAAAAAGCTGCTCGACCAAGGAGTCCGGGATATGGTGCGGATCAGCGATGCCCGTATCAGCGGTACCGCATTTGGCACTGTCGTGGTTCATGTCACTCCCGAGTCAGCCGCCGGGGGACCCCTGGGAATCGTCGAAACGGGTGACCTGATCGAACTCGACGTGGCCCAGCGACGGCTGGAATTGTGCCTGCCAACAGAGGAACTCGAACGCCGGTTGGCCAGCGCTCAGCCCAGGGCAAAGGACTCACCTCGAGGGCATTTTCGACTCTATCAAGAACACGTGCTGCAAGCGGACCAGGGTTGTGACTTCGACTTTCTGAGAGCGGAACCCTGAACGTCCATCTGTGCAATCCCTGCAGTGCCGCTTGTGGCCTGGACTCGATTTGCTGGACAAACGACAGCAGTCTTCTAAATCCGCATCCTGTCATAGCGGCAGATCAGGTACAATTCGCTGCGCGTGTGCTGCAACCATTTTCGTAGCTATTATGCGACCCAACTGGCTGGATTTTCGCCGCTCGAATCCTGGAGACGAAATGAAAACGAGACATCCTGTTTCAGCAAACAAACCGAGTCACCGGTTCGCCACTCTGTTGCTGGTGACGGGTCTCTTTTCCCTGCTGGCAAGTAATTTGTCTCTGCCATCCGTGGCCGCCGCAGATCCGGCCAGCAACTGGCCCCAGTTTTTAGGACCCAGCCGTAATGGACAGTCGGTAGAAACCGGCTTGCTGCAAGAGTGGGCTTCCGCAGGACCCCCAGAATTGTGGCGCGTCGCCGGTGGTATCGGAATGTCCGGTCTGGCGATCGATGGCACGCAACTGGTAACACTGGTCCAGCGTGGCGGAAAGCAATGGACTGTGGCGCTCGACACCCGCACCGGAAAACAACAGTGGCAAACCGCCGTCGCCGACGCCTATCAAAACCAGATGGGGGATGGTCCCCGAGCAACACCTGCTCTGTCAGCTTCTTCTGTATTTGTATTTACCGGCGAAGGCATCCTGGCAGCTCTTGATCGCCGAAACGGAAAGTTGCGCTGGCGCGTTGATACCCTGACGACGTTGCAGGGCGAGCCAGCCGAGTACGGCATGGCCTCTTCCCCGCTCATTGTGGGCGACCATGTGATTGTGACAGTCGGCTGTTCCGATGCCACGGTCGCCGCGTTCTCCACCGACAGCGGGAAACTCGCCTGGAGCGCTGGCCGGGGCCCAGCCGGTTATTCCTCACCGGCGCTGCTTCACGTTGGTGGCCGCAAACAGATCGTCGTCTTTGCTGGTACCGCAGCGCTAGGTTTGTTGCCAGGATCAGGCCGCCTGCTATGGAAGTACCCCTATGCCACCGACTTCGACTGTAATATTGCAGCACCCACCGCGATCGACGGAAAACTCTTTCTCTCAGCGGGAGAAAATCATGGGTGTGTACTACTTGAATTCAAAACACAAGGCGAGCGACTGGTGCCTGCTGAAGTCTGGTCTTCCCAGGGACCTCGCAGCGTACTGCGAAACGAGTGGCAGACATCCTTGTTTCTCGACGGCTATCTCTACGGTATGGATAACGTCGGCGGAGCAGGTCCGGTCACGCACTTGACGTGCATCGACGCCGCCACCGGGAAGCGGGCCTGGCAAGTGCCACGATTTGGCAAAGGCAACTTGATTGCCGCCGACGGCAAGTTATTCATGACAACGATGAAAGGTGAACTGGTAATCGCCCGCGCGAATCCCCAGGAATATCAGGAACTGGGGCGCAAGCAACTCTTGGGATCAACGCGACAAGCGCCGGCACTTGCCGGCGGCAAACTGTACTTGCGCGATTCCCAAGAAATCGTCTGTCTTGATGTACGCCGCAAATAGTTACCACCCGGTGATACGGTCTACGGAATCCCTTTTTTCACTCCGACGAGGCCTTCGCCGATCCGCGGCAGCGAATCTGCGGCAAACCGGGTTCGCTGCAATGGCTGGCCTCAGTTACTTCTGTCAAACCGATCGATGAGCCGGTTTATGTGGAATGTTCGGCACCTATTGCTGGGAATTCTGATTCTCTCTACCAGCATGGTTCGTGGGGACGCTCCCGACCCGGCAAAGTCACGCACCTATCGCGCTGCGCGGCAAGTGGGAGTCCTCCGTTCTTCGTTGATCCGCGAAAGCAGCGGCCTGGCCAGCTGTCTCGCCGATCGTCGGTTTCTCTGGACCCACAATGACTCGGGCGATAAGCCCCACCTGTTCCTGATCACGCAGCAAGGGCGGTTGCAACAAACTTATTCGATTGGTGGCGCTCGGGCCGTTGATTGGGAAGATCTCTGTTCGTTTCAATACCGCAACAGTCGTTACCTGCTGATCGGAGACGTGGGAGACAATCGCAAACAACGTCGCTTCGTTTCTCTTTATCTGCTGCGCGAGCCGAACCCGCCACTGACGGCCAGCGATCGTGTTACAACGCTGCCACTGACCAAAACGATTCGCCTGGAATATCCCAATGGCGCCCGTGACTGTGAGGCCATCGCAGTCGACGCCGCGACGGGTACCGCATACCTGGTCGAAAAACGTCTGTTCGGGTCGGTCCACGTCTATGCGGTACCCTTGTTTCGGCCGGTAACTGCCAAACGACAAGTGGCACAAGTCGTCACGCAAGTCAGTCTGCCGTTGGTGACTGCCATGGACATTTCTCCAGACGGTCAAACCGCGATTCTGCTCACCTATGGCGATGCCCTCAGTTTCCCTCGCGGGCAGCAACAGTCCTGGAAGAACGTTTTTTCCCAGCGCGGCCGCCAGGTCCGGATGCCTGCCCGCCGCCAAGGTGAGGCGATCTGCTTCGGGGCAGACGGTCAATCGCTCTACCTGACCAGCGAAGGTGCCAGACAGCCGATCTGGAAATTAGAGCCGGCGCCAAAATAATGTGCCGCGATCCTGCGCCCCCGATCAAAAACCGGATGATGATCCAGCGGACGGCAACCACGCCGGATCCAACGGCGCAGTGAAATCGCTGTGTTCCCAGTTGGCTCCTCTGACTCCTTGGGTGTCAGGGCCTGCCTGGCAATGGTATTTTGAACTGGTTTTCCCGGAAGACCCACGGCCCCCGGAAGACAACGTATCGCGGGAACTCGGCCACGTTACCAACGATCTGTTCGGTCGTATTGATCGATAGCCAGTCAGGACTCCCTGTTGATGTCTGGAATATTCAGCAAACAGCGAATCGTGGCGGCGCCTGGTTTCAACCGCTGGTGGGTGCCACCTGCCTCAGTAGCCATTCACCTGTGCATTGGATCGGTCTACGCCTGGAGCATTTTCGATCCAACATTAACCCGCACGCTGGGAATCGTACGGAGTGCCGCAGAAGACTGGACAATCAAACAAACGAATTTCACCTATACACTCGCAATCGTATTTCTCGGACTGTCCGCCGCGTTTGGTGGTCGTTGGATGGAGCGTGTCGGCCCACGAGTTGTCGGTACGGTCGCCGCAGTTTGCTGGGGTGGTGGATTCTTGATCGCAGCCCTGGGAATCCATCTGCACAATCTGTGGCTGTTGTACCTGGGTTACGGCGTAATTGGTGGCTGCGGTTTGGGACTAGGGTACGTCTCACCAGTCAGTACGCTCATCAAGTGGTTCCCCGACCGTCGCGGTATGGCAGCCGGTATGGCCATCATGGGATTCGGTGGTGGCGCATTTATTGGGGCACCGCTGAAAGAATGGCTCATACGGATGTTCTACCGTGCACCTCACTACCTCGGAAAAGCCGACGAAGTGGCGTTGAGCACCGATCAGGGCCGACGTTTTGCCGAAGTCGCTGGTCAACTCCAGGAAGCAGTGGTCGTCGGGCCTAATGAAATCGGACAAATGATTGTGGCCGGCAGCGAAGGAGTCTATGCCGTCGGGACCGGCAACGTCGGGGTGGCTGCCACTTTTCTCATTCTGGGTCTGGGATACTCAGCCGTGATGCTTGTGGCGGCATTCTCCTACCGGCTCCCGGCAGAGGGCTGGCAACCGGAAAACTGGTCTCCACCTAGCGCAGACCAGGCAACTTCTGCGATGATTACACGCCACCACGTCGAGCCCAATACCGCATTGAAAACTCCCCAGTTTTACCTGGTATGGATCGTACTCTGCTTGAACGTCACTGCGGGTATTGGCGTGATTGGTATCGCCAAGACCATGATCGGCGAGATCTTTGGAACCACCTTGCCTGATATCGTTGACACTGGATTTGCCGCGACCTACGTGCTGATGATCAGCGTATTCAACATGGGTGGCCGGTTCTTCTGGGCCAGCCTCTCTGACAAGATCGGTCGCCAGCGGACCTACACCATCTTCTTCGTGCTGGGCATCCTGCTGTATTTGTCGATCCCGTTGACTGCCATGCGCGTCAGCGCCGCACCAAACGCTGTCTGGTTAGTCTGCTTCTACGCCGCCACCATGATTATTTTCACCATGTACGGCGGCGGTTTTGCCACGGTCCCCGCCTATCTGGCGGATCTCTTTGGAGCCCGCTTCGTCGGGGGTATACATGGCCGCTTATTGACCGCCTGGAGCACCGCAGGAGTGTTAGGCCCGGTCGCCATTACCTGGCTACGTGAACGAACCCGCCAAACTGCCATTCGCGACCTGGCCGAAGTCGTCAATGATCAGGATTTCAAACTCTCGTTCGGCGCACCCGTCTCCGAACTGCCAACCCTGCTGGAGGCTAAAACGGTCACCATCGAGAAGCTGCTGGAGATCGCCCCTGCCGGCACCGTGAACCCGACCGCCAGTTTGTACAATTCCACCATGTTCTTGATGGCTGGCTTGCTGGCGCTGGCGCTAGTAGCAAACCTGCAAATCCGTCCGGTCAATGCCAGGTATCACTTGCACGATTAATGCCGCCAACCAAACCTGGCCGGCAGATCCCGTCTGCCGACCCTCACCACAAGTCTGGAATCTGACAATGCGCTTTGTACTGCCGTACTGGATCGCCACACTGGCTTGCCTCAGTCCGCTCTGCACTACGGCACGGCTGACCGCCGCGGGGCCGGCGGAAAACGCGCTGGACAACTGGCCGGCCTGGCGTGGTCCCCTGGCGACAGGCGAGGCTCCCCGTGGGAATCCACCCGTCCGCTGGAGTGAAACCGAGAATGTCCGCTGGAAATTAGCACTTCCAGGTCTGGGACACTCAACGCCCATCGTTTGGGAAAACCGCATTTATGTCACCGCTGCGATTCCCATTGGCAAAAAGTTGCCTCCTCGTTACAGCCAGGCTCCGGGAGCCCACGACAACTTGCCCATCACGCAACGGCAGCAATTTGTGGTGATCGCAATCGACCGACGTCAGGGAACAAAAATCTGGCAACGCGTGGTCGGTGAGGCCATGCCACACGAAGGGGGACATCAAACAGGCAGTCTGGCCTCCCATTCACCGATCACGGACGGCCACAATGTCTATGCCTTCTTCGGTTCGCAGGGACTGTTCTGTCTGGACCACAGTGGTGCGATCCGCTGGAAAAAAGAACTCGGCACGATGCGCAGCAAACACGGGCATGGTGAAGGCAGTTCACCTGCGTTGTACGGCCAGACGTTATTCGTCAATTGGGACCATGAAGGTGATTCACGGATTGTGGCAGTCGACACCCGCACGGCGAAAACGATCTGGGAATCACCTCGACAGGAAGTCACGTCATGGACTTCACCGATTATCACAATGCACCGCGGGCAGCCCCAGTTGATTGTCAGTGGATCAGAGCGCATTCGCAGTTATGACTTGAAATCAGGAACCGTGCTCTGGGAATGTGGAGGATTGTCGGCAAACGTGGTGGCAACTCCCGTCGCCGGTCAGGGGATGGTCTTTGCTGGCAGCAGTTACGAAACCAGAGCACTACTGGCCATTCGGCTGGAAGGCGCCCGCGGTGACATTACTGAGTCTGACCATGTCGCCTGGCGGCGAATCCGCGGAACACCCTACGTTCCCTCACCGTTACTTTACGGCCAATCCCTCTATTTCCTGCGGCACTATCAGGGCATTCTCTCGCGGGTCGCGATCCAATCCGGAAAAGACGAATTCGGTCCCTTCCGCCTGGGCGGGTTCGACGATATTTATGCCTCGCCGGTGGCGGCAAACAATCGCGTCTATATCACCGATCGCAGTGGTGCCACACTCGTGATTAGTCACGACGATCAACCGCGCGCCCTGGCCGCCAATCAACTCGACGACCAGTTCAGTGCGTCGGCAGCCATCGTGGGTAATGACTTGCTACTCCGTGGTCGTCAGTATCTGTATTGCATTTCCCACGACCAGAAGTCCCGGGATTCAGCAACACCACAAGACGAGTCATCGCGCCCTTGACCAGGTAGCAGGTATCAAACGCGACATCCCTGGCCGTCAGGGAATCCGGTTCAAAGTATAGTATGCGCGCGGATGAAGTAACATCTCACCCTCGTCTGACTGCACGCCTGTGATATGTAGTTCGTGGACAAACAATTCCCGCAGTCCGTCCACCCGCAAACGCACCCGACGACGCTCGGCGTCCACCGTCGCCGACTGGATCGACAGCTGCCGCCGCAGAATTTCATCACTGCCATACTGGGGTTGGTAACGATAGGTATAACTCTGCATCCTATAGCGCGCAACGTCGCTGGCAATCGCCGCGGAAACCGGCTTCGTAAACAACAGCTCAAACCCGTCGGGTAGCGCCCGCATTTCCTGAATCTCAAAAGGTTGCCGCCCCGTCCAGACAATTCGCTGCAGCCCGTAGGACGCAGTACCCAGGCTGCTCCAGCCGCGATTACTCAACCCGGCAAACATGCTGCCATCCGATCCAAATGCCATCCTCAACACGGCGGAAGCAAAACCTTCTCGAAACGGAAAACAAGCACCCTGGTACTCGCCACCCACCTTCTCGAGAAACACTCGACTCATCGACGAAAGCGTAAATTCACCAATAAACAGCTGACCGCTGAACGGACCAAACTTCCCGCCCGTATTATCCAGCACAATATCCGTCGGTGATTGACCCACCTTGCGATAGGGAAACCACACCGCAGGAGGCTTCAGTTGCTCGAGCCGCTGCACCGCCTCCGGGAAAGGCACTCCCGCGGGAATCTGGCGAATGTCACGAATGGGAGAATCCTCAAGCTGCATGGAGGCCAGCGCTTCAGGGTGGTGAAAAAAAACCCCCTTACGCATGTGGTGTAACGCATTGGTACCAACCCAGTTACCCTGCTGGTCGGTATAAAACATGTCGCCCGCTGCATTGACGCCAATGCCACTGGGAGAACGCATACCCGCGCAAACAGGGACCAACTTCCCGGACGGGGTGATCTTCAGTCCCCACCCGCGCCACTTTCCTTGTGACACACCCAATTGTGGATTACGGATCGTACGCCTCCGCTGGTCCGGTTTGAGCCCTAATCCAAGATTCAACGTGATCCATAAATTGCCCGCACCATCGACTTTGGGACCAAAGGCATACTCGTGGTAATTACCCGTCACGCCCCAGCCTTTGGCTACCGTCAGATACTCATCGGCAACCTGGTCACCATCGATATCGCGCATTTGCGTGACTTCACTGCGTTGCGCTGTTAACAAGGTATCCCCTCGGCGCAACAGACCGAGCGGCTCATGCAAGGCGCTGGCAAATCGATGGTAGGTGACACGCGATGGCGGTTCCTCGTAGGCATTCTCCAGAATCCAGACTTCGCCTTTACGAATCGCAACTGCCAAACGCTGCCGATCAAGAACCGCCAAACCACTGACTTCCAGTACCAACTCGCGCGGTGGTGGCTTCCACTTTTTGGCGCGCGATCCGGTAAGCGCCTGAGAAGTCGTTATCGTTACCAGTCGATAGTAATCTTTTTCTTGCGCCGCATTCGCGGGCAGGACCGCAAAGCCGGTTGTCAGCTGGATCAAAGCGGTGATCAAGAAACACCGCGCCAAGCGATGCAACATACCATCCAATGCCGGTTTTACATTTACCATTGGTAACTCGCGCGCAACGTCATGGCAGCATTAACTCTCAAGGGCACAATCCACTCCCATTGCTCGGCCACTTTTCGGATCTGTCCGCGTTCTGGTCCGGACACGTCATGCAAATGCACGTTCCAGCGACCATCAACCTGATATCCTTCCGCATCTCTGGGCCGCATCGAGCGACCCGTCGCCAGTCGCAACCAGACCTGTACCGATTGACTGTCGAGGGGAATCACCTTCAGCAGTCGGCTCAACCCGCGGCCGCCGTCCAGGGGGACAAAGCGTTCCTCCACACGCAATTGAGGTGTCTGGTACAAGAACGTGGGGACTCCCTGACGGTCCAGCCGATATCCGCTGAACCGATAACCGGCAGACGCGCCTGTTTCGTTTGGCCAGACTGCTTTCGCGTTTTCAAGTACTGCCAGCGATACGCCGTGTGGAAACAGGACCGGTGGATCACCCAAGGGTCGTGCAGGCGGCACAAATCGATCAAACCAGGTTCCGTGGGCGTTAAGGAACTTCCCACGCCAGGCCTCTACCACACGGACTTGATTTGCATCAAATGCCACATGGACTTGCGCCGGAAAACCAACAGCGATCGCGTGGGTACCCGCGCGTTCCATGAAAGTCCGCAACACAATGGGACGTTTGGTTGGTTCCAGATCAAAATTCAATGCTTTCCCTGTAACCAGCTTTTCGGGAAGCGGTTGATCCTTAATGGTCTTGAGGTATTCCCAGATCGAGGCAATCTGTCGCTCGACATCGCCCTGGAGTAACTGCCGATTCACACTCTTTCCTTGCGGAAAAAATGTCGGCATTCGCGTTCCTCGTTTGAGTGCTGCTGGATCGAGTAGAAACGCGCGAAACCACTCCGGGCGCAGCCGGCGTTGGAGATCGGCAAGATCAATCCCCATGACACCTGGAAGCCACTCGCCCCGCAGGGGGTGACATTGGACACATCCCTGATCCAACAATGTACGACCTGCGGATACCTCGGGGACCCCACCAAGTGGCCGTTCTTCATCCTGCGACAACTTTCCACGATCGACGGTGGCAAACTGGTTTGCCAGCTCACCCAGATTCGCTTTTCCAAACCGTGGCATTCGCGCCATCAGATGAAAGCGGACGCGCGCTTGACCCGCCAGTACATCCTCCATCCACGGCACCAACAGCTTGCGGCCCACTCCTGTCAAAGAGGGCGGGATCCGACCTTCGTCACCCAGTTCGACGTGATTGAACGTCTCAAAAAAAGGCCAGCGACGAGGCCCGACACCACCCATACCGTCACGCTCGTGACAGGCAAAACAGTTGAGCTGCAGCAGCTTCGCAGTGATTCTCTCGGAATCCAACACAGCCGGATCTGGTACTGCCTGCTGTCGTTGGAGCACGCCACGCAAGGCCTGTTGCTGCAGCGAGTCCAAAGGAAAATCAGGTAATCCTTGATGCCCACCCGCCAGACAGGATTCAGCTGCATCTACCGATAGCGTTTTCAGAATACGCGCCGGACGGGGTACGATTCCCGGCAACGGGTGGCAGTGGCCACAGTTCAGTTCGCGAAACCAGCGCTCGCCGCGGGCCACCAGATCAGGAGCCTCCGGTGCTCGCCGAACCACCTCGCGGACGTCTTCCGGTAGCAGAAAAGTGGCGATATCCGCGGCTTCGTCAGGAGTGAGTTGTAGATTCGGCATTCTCCCAGCAGGCCGCACCTGGAGCGGATCTATCAAGAAATAGGTGAGCGACTGCAGACCGTATTTCGCCTCTAAATGGACGAGAGGTACCGAGCGAAACGGCTGCGGTGCGCCATCCGCTTCCAATTCCTGTCGTTCTTCCGGATCGAGTTTCAATTCCGCCAAACGCTTCTCTCGATCGGACCGGTAAACTTTTTCAGACCGATAATCGGCATCGGCTTGATGACAGGCAACGCAGCCAACACGGTGGAACAGCTGGCGACCACGCTGTTCATTCCCTTTACTCCAAAACGCGCTAGCTACTGGTGCCGATCCGGTCGACAACAACTTCAATGGCTGCTGTGCTGGAAGCGTCGCCAGAAAAGCCGCCAGTGCCCGGGCCGCTTGAGGCCGGTCACCCGCTGCCAGGGAATGGAGCATGCCAGGCATGGTGGTTCCCGGTTTGACCTTCTGGGGATTCTGCAAGAAGCGCTGCAACCATTCAGCGTGCAAGCGTTGACTGACGCCTGCCAGATCAGGTCCTCGCTTGGGCGCCCACTCCGACCTGGTGCTGCGATGGCAGGCGGTACAACTCAATTCACTCAATAACAGCTTGCCACCAGCTTCCGCGGACAGCACCCGCTGGCGAACAAATCGATCAAACCCGGGCACCTGTGGACTTTCCACGGGATCAACGGTGGCTGCTTGTGCCGGCTGCAGTAATGTCAGGATCCCCACCAGGTAGAATGCCATGATCCCACACTCGATCTGCTTGGAAACTCAATCCGTGTCGACAAGGTATGTGAAAGCAAACGACCCAAGTCGAGAGCATGGTGAAACTGCACACCGGTTCGCCGAGACCCTTGTTTCACTTGTCTGTCACGATGACTGCTGGTCTCGATGGAGCGCTTCATGCGCCTCTTCGTCCTGGGGCCGATTGTCGTAACCTTGATCCACTGTCAACTCGATATGATCTACGAACTTGACGTTGGCACATTCATCGATCTGATCCGTATGGCAGGCCGCGTGGTCTGGAATATAGAAACGAGCCGGGCCGCCTTTCTCTGGTTTAAGCGGTTCACCCGCGATACGCTAAATCAGAAAGGCACGATTGCGAACCGGTTCCAATGGGATACTGGCATGAAAATTATCAGCGTCAGCGTGCAGTCCCAAATGCTGGGCAGCAGTCCGTACCTGAACCAGTTCCAACAAGCCCGCCAATGTGACCGCATCTCCCGTACGCTGCGGATCATACTGACTGACATCAGTAATCTGATGCTCGTCTGCGATGCTCGCTAGATCATCGAATGTCAGTTCCACCGGCCGATCCACCTCACCGTCAATCTTGACCAGCACTTCCTTGGCCATTCCTTTGTCCCCACAAAAAAAGAGAGGGTGCTGCCACACGTTCGCGGCAGCACCCATTGTAACGTTCCCTGTCATTACCAAGGAAGTCATTACCAAGGAACCCACAACGAGTTCCCTGGGATTGTTCAGGAACAGCCCATACTGTTTCCACAATTGTGACAGAGGTAGCAATTTCCGTTTCGCACCGTAATGGATCCGCAGTTATCACAACTGGGTGCATCCGTCTGGAACCGCGCAAACTGGCTGGTGTAATTCGTCAGTGACTCACCATTGCTTTGTACCTTGAGCGCCGCCCCGGCACGCTCCAGCAAGTCGGTATCAATATCCGGAACAGGATTTTCCCTGGTTCCTGCGGAAGCCACCTTCGCGACCTGGGCTTCCGCACTCGACGCCGCCTCCTGACGCGGCTCCGACTCCGTGCTGGGCAGGCCATTGGTCGCCTCTCGGTAGCCTGTCAAAAAGTTAATGCCTAACCAACGAAAGATATAGTCGACCACACTCTTGGCAATCCGGATATCTTTGTTCGTCGTATGTCCCTGAGGTTCAAACCGCGTGTGGGAAAATTTACTGACAAGTACTTCCAGAGGCACGCCATACTGCAAACTCATAGAGACAGCGGTACCAAATGAATCCATCAAACCACCAATCGTGCTACCTTCTTTGGCCATGGTGATAAACAACTCGCCAGGGCGACCGTCGTCGAAAAGCCCCACAGTGATGTAGCCCTCGTGTCCGGCAACACTGAATTTATGGGTGATCGACTGCCGTGTATCCGAGAGTCGCTCTCGTTGCGGTCTGGTCGCCGGTTCTTCTTCCTCGTCCTTGGCGCCCTCGGTCTGTGTGGAAAGAGGCTGACTTAGTTTTGAACCATCGCGATAGATGGCCAATGCCTTGAGACCCATCTCCCAGCCCCAATGGTAGGCTTCAGCTATCTCGTCAACGTCCGTCTCGGCAGGCATATTGACCGTCTTCGAGATGGCACCAGAGAGAAATGGCTGTGCCGCTGCCATCATCTTGACGTGAGCCCGCCAGGAAATACTGCGTTCACCGTTGGCAGGCTGAAAAGCACAATCAAAAACGGGCAAGTGTTCTTCTTGAACGTGCGGCGCGCCCTCGATGGTGTCTGTCGTGTCAATGTACTCGGCAATTTCAGTAATTTGCGCGTCATCGTAACCCAAGCCACGCAAACCCTGCTCCAACGACTGGTTGACGATCTTCAACATGCCGCCACCCGCCAATTGCTTGTATTTGACCAGAGCGATATCAGGTTCAATACCCGTAGTATCGCAATCCATCATGAAGCTGATCGTACCTGTCGGCGCCAGGACCGTCGCTTGAGCGTTACGGAATCCAAGCCGATGACCGTCCACGAGTACCTGATCCCAGACTCGGCGGGCTGCATTCTTGAGATACTCCGGTCCGGCATCGTCGATCTGTTCGACCGCTTCGCGGTGCATCTCCATGACTCGATTGAAAGGCTCTCGGTTGAGCGTATAACCCTCAAAAGGTCCTACCGCACGTGCCAACTCCGTACTCGCCAAATTGGCTGATCCATGCAACAAAGCTGTCAGGCTTCCACAAAGCCCATAGGACGCGTCACTATCGTAGGCCTGACCAGTGGTCATCATCAGGCTTCCCAAATTGGAATACCCCAAACCCAGCGGACGGAACCGATGGCTGTTTTCCGCGATCTCTGCCGTAGGATAACTGGCTCGATCGACAAGAATTTCCTGGGCAATGAAAAAGATACGACAAGCGGATTGAAAACGCTTGACATCAAAAGTCCCGTCATCCTGCCGGAATTTCATCAGGTTGATACTGGCCAGATTGCAGGCCGTATCATCCAGGAACATGTATTCCGAACACGGGTTACTGGCGTTAATGCGACCCGAATTCGGGCAGGTATGCCAGCGATTGATCGTCGTGTCGTACTGTACTCCTGGATCCCCACAATTCCAGGCACACTCAGCCATCCTGTCTAATAACCAACGAGCCTTGTAGACCGGACCATTCTGTTTTCCATCAGTAACCCAGCGGGTCGCCCACTCGTCGTCATTCTTCACTGCCTGCATGTATTCATCGGTCACACGCACAGAAAGATTGGCATTCTGGAACAGAATCGAACTGTAGGCTTCGCCATTGAAGTTGGATTCATATTTGCCACTTTCAATCAGCGTGTGCGCTTTCTGTTCTTCTTTCCACTTGCACTCGATGAACTCCAGAATGTCCGGGTGCCACACCTTGATAGATTGCATCTTGGCAGCGCGTCGCGTCTTGCCACCCGATTTGACCACAGCAGCTATCTGGTCATAAACCCGCATAAAAGAGAGCGGGCCTGAAGGCCGGCCACCACCGGAGAGCTTTTCACGTCCCGAGCGAATCGTCGACAGATCCGTGCCGGTTCCTGACCCGAACTTGAACAACATGGCCTCGCTCGTTGCGAGGTGCATGATGTCCTCCATATTGTCGCCCACACTCTGAATGAAGCAGGCTGATGCCTGGGGAAACTCGTAGGGATTCTCAGGCTGTTCCACTTGTCGAGTCTGGGCATTCCAGTACCAGTTGCAGCGTGCGCCCTTGACCGCGTACTGGCGATGAAGACCGACGTTGAACCACACCGGAGAATTGAACGCTCCGTGCTGGTGCAGGCACAGCCAGGTCAAATCACGGTAGAAGTTCTCGGCGTCTTTCGGACCGGCAAAATAGCCGCCGTCGGCGCCCCAATCTGCAATGGTGCGACTGACGCGATGAATCAATTGACGCACGCTCGTTTCGCGTTCAGGCTGGCCAACTTCCCCAAAAAAGTACTTGCTCACGACGACGTTGGTCGCCAACTGGCTCCACTGGGCAGGGATTTCGCAATCCGTCTGTTCGAACAACACACCCCCATTCTCGTCCTTGATGGCAGCACTGCGCAGTTCCCAGGAAACCGTATCAAACGGATCATCGACTGAGAGGGGACAAAATTCGGGCTCAATCTGGATGCCCGTGGTGGGATTGAAAGAAGTCTGCTCTTCGACCGAAGGCAAAGTCCCTACGCGATCCACTTCTACACTTGCCATCGATCAGCTCCTTCTGGTGGCAGCATCGGCACTGGACTCGGTGCTGCCAGGCCGCAGACTAGTATACATCCATTCACTAGTAATCTCAGCCTCATCCCTGATTCAACCCGAGAAAAATGACCCACCCAAGGTGGTTTAATCCTGCTCCAGGTTGCGCACGAGGCGTTATTCAAGACTTGAAATCAAACGCCCAGATAAGACTCCTATCGGCTACTATATGTTGTGGCGATTAGTACTTAGCACACAACATTTAGCGTCGAAGGGGAAGAGTGTAATGTTTTGCCTGAAAGAGTCAACTTTTCCCTTCAATAAATCGCAAGTCATTAATATATAATACTTTACGAACGATAACCGAAATTCCTTGACCGCTCACAGGATCTTCATATTTCGGCGCAAATTACGATTTGCAACACACTTAAGAAAATCCAACCAGCGCCTGCTCGACCATCTTTGCCAGACACGGTTTTCCAGAAAAAGCCGTGACATTTTTTGAGCTCGCTACGCCGGCCTCGTTACGCCACTGCGGCGCCGCAGGTGGTTTCCCATTTCGCCGGCACTGACCGGACGTGGCCTGCCAGGCCGCGTG